>JAESUI010000093.1 GCA_016763135.1 Flavobacteriales bacterium | reverse complement strand
TTGAAGCAGCGAGGAATAAAATTAAACAATGGAAGTTTACGGATAAACAAATTGCAGCATTAGAAAAATCTGGAGAAGTGCAAACAGAGGTTGATATATTATCCGACCATAATGGTTATGTAATGATGCGAATGGTAGCAGAAGGAGATTATGTTAAGGAAGGACAAATTTTATTGGAAATTACTGATTTAAGTAAGGTGTGGTTGCTTTTTGAAGCTTATGAAAATGATTTACCTTGGGTTAAGTTAGGAGATGAATTAACGATTGAACTTAAATCTGTTCCAGGAGAAATATTTAAAGGAAAAGTAGCTTTTATTGATCCATTTATTAATTCGATAACAAGGGTTGCTTACGTTAGAGTTGAAATGACCAATGCTAAAGGGTTATTAAAACCAGAGATGTTTGCCAATGGGATTATTACTTCAAAATTACCTATTAAAGGAGATGTGATATTAGCACCTAAATCAGCAGTATTATGGACTGGAAAACGGGCTGTTGTTTATATTAAAATTCCTAATAGAGAACACAATTCGTTTATTTATCGAGAGGTTATCTTAGGAGAAGATGCTGGTGATTTTTACATCATTAAAAAAGGTTTAGAAGAAGGGGAAGAGATTGCGACTAATGGAGTATTTAAAATTGATGCTGCAGCCCAATTAGCAGGTAAGAAAAGTATGATGAATCCTACTGGAGGGAAAAGTTCAACAGGACACGATCATGGTGGTGGAGAAATGACAAAAACAGAGATGTCAGAAATGAAAAAAGAAGTGCTTATCGATAAATCTAAAATTCCAGAAAAATTTAAGAAACAGTTGGGGAAAGTAGTAGACAGTTATTTATTATTGAAAGATAAACTGACGAAAGATGATGCAAATATTCAATCAGATGTGAAAGCGATTCAAAAAGCTATTAAAAATGTAGATATGAGTTTAGTAATGGAAGATGCTCATAATGTTTGGATGAAAGCTCTAAAATCATTAAACAAAGATTTAAAGCTATTATCAAAAGCAGTAAATATTGATGAACAACGAACTATATTCTTAACCGTAAGTCAAACCCTATCTAATGCAATTCAAAAATTGGATATAAAAATTGCAGACAATAAATCACTTTATATCCAATTTTGCCCAATGGCAAATGAAGATAAAGGAGGGTATTGGTTAAGTACAGAAAAAGAAATTAAAAACCCATATTTTGGAAGTAAAATGCTGAAGTGTGGGGAGGTGAAACAAGAAATAAAATAATTTATATATAAACCATTAAAAATAAAAAACAATGAAAAAATTAATTTTAAGTACCGTAGTATTAAGTGTTGCTCTTTTTAGCACAAACCTTTCTATAGCAACAAAAATTGCTGATGAAAGTTCAGTAGTGGTAAACCATGATGATGAAAAAACAGACACCTTTAAGGTTTATGGGAATTGTGGAATGTGTGAGAAAACAATAGAAGGAGCATTGAAAGATGTAAAAGGAATTGACAAAGCGGAATGGAATCAAGAAACTAAAATGATGGAAGTAGTGTATCATACTCATGACATTTCTTTGGATGAAATAAAAAAGAAAATTGCAGAAGTAGGATATGATACTAAAGCATTTAGAGCTACTGAAAAAGTATATAATGGATTACCAGGATGTTGTCAGTACGAAAGACCTGAAGTTAAATAAATTTATATTCATAAAAAAAGTAATAAAATGAAAAAACAAATTTTAACCCTTGGAGCAGCAATACTATTTACATTAGGAAGTGCAACTTTTATAGGCTGTGGAAGTGATAATCATCATGATGGAGATCATCATGAACATGCGGAAGGTGAAGAACATGACCATTCTGTTGTAAGTGAGGAAAAACAAGATAATACGGTCATTCATTCTGGTGAGAAAGTCAAAGACTTATCGATGATTATTGAAGCATATTTACAATTGAAAAATGGATTGGCTGATGATGATGAGAAAAAAGCAGCAGTAGCAGCAGAAAAAATGCTAGTTGCTTTTAGTGGGTTTGATAAATCATCGCTGGATGAATCTAAGTTATCGGAATATTCAGAAATTGAAGAAAGTGCAATTGAAAATGCAGAACATATTGCAAAAAGTGAAATTTATCATCAGAGAGAACACCTAGTTATTTTAAGTGAGGACATCAATGATTTAATAAGTTTAGTTGGAACTAGTCAAAAGCTCTATATAGATTTTTGTCCAATGGCAAATGATAATAAAGGAGCTATTTGGATTAGTGATGTGGAAAAAATAAGTAATCCTTACATGGGAGCTAAAATGCCTAAATGTGGAAAAATTCAGGAAGAAATAAACTAGAATGAAACGCAGTTTAAAAATAATAACATTTTTTCTGTTGATTGCATTGGTTGGGATTCAATTTATTCCAACCAAACGCAATCAATCTAATGAAGTTCTAACATCAGATTTTATGCAAGTGTATCAAGTGCCAAAAAAGATAGAGAAAATGCTTAAAACATCCTGTTATGATTGTCATAGTAATAATACAGATTACCCATGGTATAATAAGATACAACCAATTAGTTATTTTTTAGAACAGCACATTTCAGAAGGAAAGGAAGAATTAAATTTTAATGAATTTGGTTTGTATTCCAAAAGGAGAAGAAGAAATAAATTAAGAGCTATTACTAGTCAAATAAAAAAGGGAATGATGCCACTAGAAACATATACTATAATTCATAATGAGGCCAAACTTTCCGAAAAGGAGAAAATTGTAATAGAGGAATGGATAGATAACATATTAATTAAGTGATAAATTTTAACCCTAAGAGCAGCAATACTATTTACATTAGGAAGTGCAACTTTTATAGGCTGTGAAAGTGATAATAATCATGATGGAGATCATCCTGAATATGCTGAAGAAGTAGCTGAAATATCGTATTATTGTCCGATGAAATGTGAAGGAGAAAAAACGTATAAAGAAGAAGGTTCTTGTCCTAAATGTGGAATGGATTTGGTTGAAGTAGAATAAATTTTAATGTCCTTCTTGCATTGCAAGGAGGACATATTTGTAATAAAGAAAATGTTTGGTTCAGAAATAAAAACACTAAAGTCGCTTAATAGTCATCTGCTAAGATTGGTAGAAAGGAAACTGTGGTTAAAAGTAGTTATTGCTTTATTTTCAGGAGTTGGAGTTGGTATAATGATGAGTCCAGAAGTTGGATGGGTACCAGAAAATAGCTCACAGATTATTGGTAATTGGTTGGCATTACCTGGTAGACTTTTTCTGAAGTTGGTTCAAATGATTATGATACCCTTAATCTTTGCTTCTATTATCAGAGGAATTGCAAGTAATAATCAAGAACAGCTTAAGAAAATGGGACTCGGTGTTCTTCTTTATTTTGTTTTTACCACCATTATTTCCATTGCTATAGGAACCATTATTTCACTCATTTTTAAACCTGGCCTTTTAATTCATCAGGTACTAGAAAGTGAACACAAAACAATAACTTCGAATATTAGCAATAGTACATTACCAAGTCTTAATGAAATTCCTAATTTAATTTCAGAATTATTACCAGGAAACCCATTGGCTTCAATGGTTACTGGAGAAATGCTAAGTATTGTCATTTTTACTATTATCATAGGTATTGCGATTACTGCTCTTTCAGAAAAAATGTTGAAACCAATAATGACGATACTTAGTGCCATACAAGAAATTTGTATGACAGTAGTAAAATGGGCCATGAAATTAGTGCCATTAGCGGTTTTTGGTTTAATGGCTCAATTGACTTCAAGTATTGGTATGAGTTCGGTTACTGGAATAGGATTATATGTGGCTGTAGTCTTGTTGGCACTTTTTATTTTATTAATAATATATATGCTAATAGTGAGTGTCATTGGAAAGATTAATCCTTTTCATTTCCTTCAACAAATTAAGGATGTTCAGTTATTGGCTTTTTCTACAACCAGTTCTGCAGCTGTTATGCCATTATCCCTAAAAACAGCAGAAGATAAATTAAAAATAAAACCATCAGTAAGTAACTTTATTATTCCAATAGGAGCGACTGTTAATATGGATGGAACTGCTGTTTATCAATGTATTACCACATTGTTTATAGCACAAGCCTATGGCTTAGAAATGGACTTGTTAAACATTGTTTTGATAATGATAACTGTTGTAGCAGCATCTATAGGTACACCATCAATTCCTGGTGGTGGAGTTGTTATCCTTGCTTCTGTTTTACAAAGTGCAGGAATACCCACAGAAGGTATCATTATTATAATAGGTGTAGAACGAATCTTAGGAATGTTTAGAACAGCTATTAATGTTACTGGAGATTTAACAGCTTGTGTTGTATTTAATAAATGGTATAGTAAGTCTGAATAAAAATACGTTGCATTAGCTGATTAAAGAGAATTGCAATTGATTACCGACTAAACCTTATCTGCGTAGTAAGCGTGTTCAATCAAAATATCCATAGAGACTACATCTAATGTTTTTTCGTTGGTAGCTTCAAGAATTACTTTAGGAGCAGCATTGTTTTCATGAGCTTCTTTAAAACGTACTGCACATAAGCACCAACTGTCACCAGGCTTTACTCCAGGGAAAGACCATTCAGGAATTGGAGTAGATAAATCATTTCCTGCAGTTTTAGAAAATGCTAAGAATTCTTCTGTAGCTACAATACAAACAGTATGAACTCCTTGATCAGTTTCATCAGTATTGCAACAACCATCTCTAAAATAACCTGTTAAAGGATTGTGGCTACAGTCAATAAGTGATTGACCAAATATATTTTTATTTTCCATAAAATTAAATTCTAACTCCTATAATACAAACATCATCTACTTGTTCCATTCCACCTTTCCAATCTTCAAAAGCGTTCATTAATAAATCGTGTTGCTCAACCATTGGTTTTTGATGAATGGATAACAATAACTCCCTAAAAGGTCTATACATGAATTTTTTTCCTTTAGGACCACCAAATTGATCTGCATATCCATCAGAAAAAGTATAGATAACGTCACCTTTTTGTAAATCCATAACGTGCTTTGTAAATGGTTTAGCATCATCAAATTTCCCAATAGGTTGCTTATCTGGCTTAATTTGAGTTAGCTCTCCATCTCTTATAAAATAAAGACCATTGTTCGCGCCAGAGAAGCTCAGTTTATTCGATTCTGTGTTAATGGTACATAAAGCAATGTCCATTCCATCACGTACATCTTCATCACTTTTTTCGAATGTCTCTAAAACAATTTCACGCGTTTTGTTTAGTATCTCATCAGGTTCTACTAACATAAACTCTCTTACAGCTCTATTCATAGCATTGTGACAAACTACACTTACCATAGCTCCAGGAACACCATGGCCTGTACAATCAGCTGCAGCAAAAACAATAAGATTGTTTATCCCCTCCATCCAATAAAAATCCCCTGCAATAATGTCTTTTGGTTGATAAAGAATAAAGCTATCTGGCATATATCCTCTAACTAATTTTAAAGGCGGAAGTATCGCATCTTGGATTCTTTTAGCATAATTAATACTATCAGTAATTTCTCTGTGCTGTTCTTCCAAAACTTTATGTTGCCCTTCTATTTCTTCTTTTTGTTTTACAATTAAGATGTTTGCTTTATTTTTTAAGAGATAACTTCTGTAGGCCAATGCTCCTAGAAAGGAAACAATAATTAAAAAGAGAATAGATAGCCAAATAATTGATTTTTGAGATTCAATTTTATCAGCTTTAACAATAATTTCATTTCCTTGTGCATCAATAGTTTTTCCTTGTTCATTAACTAATTTTTCTTTCTCTTTTAGTGCTTTTTCTATTGTAGCATACTCATTTTGTATGGCAATTAGATTCATCGCCTCTTTTTCTAATTCTTTTTGTTGTTTAAGTAACTCGGCTTGTTTAACAGAAACATTACTATTTAAAGAGCTTAAATTATTTTGTTGTGCAGCTATTTTTTCTTGTTGAACACTTATTCTTTGTAGTTGATCGGCAACTAGTTGTTTTTGTTTTGAAACTTCTTTCTTAGCTGCCGTAATTTCCTTTTTGGTCTTACTGATTTCTGCTTCTTTAGTGGATAGTTCGGATTGTTGTTTTTTTAATTTATCCTTTTGAAGTTCTAATTTTTTAGTGTTAGTTCCAATTTCATTCAATAACCTTTTTTGTTCTCTAACTAATTTATTAAGGTCCTTAGTGCTAATCTCAACAGTTTCTTGGTCTGTATTGGCAAGATTTTCAAACTTATTAATGATGTTGTTCCATTCTTTTTCAGATTTAATAGCAACAAAGGTTAACACTTTACTAACAGCTAATCCTGCAGCCTCACATTTTGCTTCATTTATTTCGTACTGTACAATATTACCATCCATAACAAAATTAATCATGGATTTTCCATAGGGATAATCTTTAGAAACCAATAGAATATGTTTGTCGCCAATAGCTGCGTATATTTTTTCAAACTTTAATGAGGCAGATTTATCAAAATACAATAGCTGAATATCATCTAGGTGGTTAAGATTATTTAATCGTTTAATAGTAACGGGTAATTCTTTTGCTGTTTTAGTTTTTGAAATTTCAATCAACTCATCGTAAACCAAGTTTTCATTATCTCCTATAATTCCAACATTAAAATGTTGTAATTCATCAAAGTTCTTCCATTCTACATATTCAAAAAAACTGTAAATAAATAGAGCTTGTTTTTTAGGATTAGAATTTTTTTGTTGGGCAGTAACATTTTGTATTAACAGCGTAACTGAAAATAATACTATAAATAATCTACATAGTGTTAGATTAACTTTCATGCAACTAATATAAAAAAGATTTAGCCTAGTGAATGCAAAAGTCAGCAATTTATTTTATTGATTTTATGGAATTTAATTTTTCTCATCATCTAATAGTCAAATAACTAAAATTTAAGCCATGAAAACACAAATTAAAAAAAGATTGAGAAATGCGGCAATCGCATTAACTACAATTTTGTTCTTAGGTTCTTTGATGCCTGGAACATTTACAGAAGAAGTTTTATCGAATGAATTTCTTACTGATTTAAAATCAAAGATTAAGACATTTAATGAAGAACGACCAGAAGATAGGGTCTATCTACAATTTGATAAACCAATGTACAAACCAGGTGAAACCATTTGGTTTAGTGCCTTTGTTAGAAATGGAGTTGATTTAAAAGCTTCAAGTAAGAGTGAAATTTTACACGTTGAGTTAATTGACCCAAAAGGGAATGTAGCTCAAAGAATGAATTTGATTGCACGTAAAGGGAAAACAAATGCAGAGTTCCTTATTGCTGAAAATATGATGGGAGGGTTGTATAAAGTGAAAGCTTATACCAACTGGCAAAAAAATAATAAGACATTTTTTGAAAAAGAAATTCAAGTTCAAAAAGTAGTATTACCAAGATTAAAAATGAAACTAGAATTTCAGCGTAAAGCTTATGGCCCAGGTGATGATGTGATTGCTAAGTTAGATTTAAATACACTTACTAATATGCCATTATCTGATCATGATTTTAAATATGTCGCAATGCTTAATGGAAAAGAAATTTTGACTAAAAAGTTTACTACCAATGAAATAGGAGAAGCTTATGTGAAATTTGAATTACCTGAAGCATTAGCTACTAATGATGGTTTGTTAAACATAATGATAGAGTATGAAGGAAGAACAGAGAGCATTTCAAGATCAATACCGATTACTTTAGGAAACATTGATTTATCATTTTTTCCTGAAGGAGGAGATTTGGTTGAAGGTTTAGAAACGAATGTAGCATTTAAAGCAGTTGATGAATTTGGTAAGCCTGCAGATATAGAAGGAGTGGTAAAAGATAGTAAAGGGAGAATTGTGTCAGAGTTTACAAGTTTTCATAATGGAATGGGAGCTTTTGAGTTTGAACCAAAAATTGGTCAAGACTATAAAGTGTTTATTACTAAGCCATCTGGAATTAAGAAAGCATACACTCTGCCAGAAAGAATGAGTAGAGGATGGGTATTGAATGTTGAAGAAATAGATAATGATAACTTAAAAGTAATTATCAATTCAACAGAAAATGAAGTGATGAGTTTAATGTGCCAAGTAAGAGGTAAGGATTATTTCTCTAGAGAAGTAAATATTACTAGAGGAAGAAATGAGTTTAAAGTTCCTTTAAAGAAGTTTCCTATTGGTGTGGCGCAAATTACCTTGTTTGATGGACGAGATATAGAAAGAGCAGAGCGTTTGGTTTTTGTAAATAAAGACAAGAAATTAAACATCGAAATTAAAACCAACAAAGAAAAATACTTACCAAGAGAGAAGGTTAAAATGACTTTAAAGGTAACTGACGAAAGAGGATTGCCAGTTCCAGCAAATCTTTCTATGAGTGTGGTAGATGATAAGTTATTGAGTTTTGCTGACGATAAATCGAGTAACATATTAACGAGTTTATTATTAGAGCAAGACATCTTAAGTAAAGTTGAAGAACCAAGGTTTTACTTTGATCCTAAAGAAGAAAAAGCTGATGAAGCATTGGACTTTTTGTTAATGACTGATGGTTGGAGAAGATTTAAGTGGGAAGAAGTAGTTGATGGTGATTTCCCAGCGATGGCTTATGCTGGAGAAAAAGCAATTATCTCAGGAATAGTATTGAATAATGCTGGCGAGCCAATAGTTGGAGCTTCAGTTAGTGGTACTTATAAAACAAGCGGTAATGTTAAAACAGATAAAACAGGAAGGTTTACTTATAAGATCGTGGATTTATACAATCCATTCTATTTAACTGTAAAAGCTTCAGGAATGCAAGCTCAAAACATATATGTTAACTCATATAGAGATAACTATAATGTGAATTTATACCAGCCTTATAAATATGCTTATTCTACAAGAACAAAGCACAGAGTTAGAGGTGGAATGAATAAAGCAGCTAACGCTCCAGAAGGCGCAATACTTCGAAATGAAGTAAATAATATGGTTGTAATGGATGCTGTAGCTATTGCAGAACCAATGATGATAGTAAATGCAGAAATTATTGTAGAAGATGAGGAAGAAAGGATGAAGAATGTGGTGGTTGATTTAAAAGCAATAGAAAAAAATAATGATCAACCTAAATTAGATAAAGCCGAAGAACAAAAAGAAATTTTAGCAGATTTTGATGATGAATTAGGATTGGAAGAAATTGTTGTTGTTCAAGGTAAAGTTGCTTTAGCTGCATGGGATAGAAGAGATAAAGATGGAAAGAAGAAAGGGAAAAGAGGATGGGTAGGTAACAACAGGAATCAACAAGGAGTTGCGGTTGTTTATCACAGAGCAAAAGAATTTCCTAAAGTAAATTATGCAAGTACTCCAACTGTTGAAGTTAGAACAGACTTTAGAGAGACAATCTTTTGGGATGGAAACATTGAAGTGAAAAACAATGGATTAGCTTACATAGAGTTTTATAACAATGATGAGGTTTCTTCTTTCAGAACAACGGTAGAAGGGATTGGTGTAGGACTGGCTGGTAGAGCAGAAAAGACATTCTTTACGCAACTACCATTTGCAATGTTTGTTAAAGTGCCTAACCAAGTAGTTTTTGAAGACATTGTTTCAGTTCCGTTAACGTTAAAGAACACTACCAATAAAACGATTACTGGAAACTTAACCATTAAAAATCCAAAAGGATTTAAAGTGATTAGTGTTGAAACAGGTTCTCACACTATTCCTGCAAACAGTACGAAGACTATTTATTTAGTATACTTAGTATTAAATGAAATAGGAGAGGACAACATTCAAATTTCATTTAACTCAGCTGGATTAAAAGATGCTTTTATTCAAAACATTAAGATTGGGGCAAAAGGATATCCAGTACAAATGGCATTTTCAGGACAAGAGTTGTCGCAAGAATATGTGGTTAACATTCATGATTTGGTAAGCGGTTCTATTACTGCATCATTAACAGCGTTTCCTAATGTGGTAAACGATTTAATGACAGGTATTGAGTCTATCTTTAGAGAGCCATCAGGATGTTTTGAGCAAACTTCTATGAGTAACTACCCAAACATTATGGCATTAAACTACATGAAAACCACTGGTTTTGATGATACTGAATTGTTGGCTAGCATAGATGGAAAATTAGCAAGAGGTTACAAGAAATTAACTTCTTACGAAACCAAAAGTAAAGGTTACGAATGGTTTGGCTCTTCACCAGGGCATGAGGCTTTAACTGCTTACGGATTAATGCAGTTTAACGACATGAAAGACGTTTATCCTGATGTAAGCAATGATATGGTTGATCGTACAGCTAAATGGATTATGAGCCGTAGAGATGGTAAAGGCGGATTTAAGAAAAACCCAAGAGCCTTAGATCAGTTTGGTAGAGCAAGTGCTGAGGTAACGAATGGTTACATTGTGTATGCTTTATCAGAAGCTGGTTATCAAAAAGACATCAACAAAGAGTTTGATGCAGCATACAATGCAGCGGTAAAATCTAAAGATGGATACCAATTGGCTATGATGGCTAACACCTTACAGAACCTTAAAGACAAAAGAGCTGGAGCAGTAATGACGCAATTGTTAGCCTTGCAAAAGGACAACGGAAGTTTCCCGTCAAGCCATTCAATAACACGTTCTGGAGGAAAGTCTTTAGAAGTGGAAACTACATCTATAGCAGTATTGGCAATATTAAATGCAAGCAAGAAAGACGGTGCTGCGTTAAACAAAGCGATTGACTTCTTAGTAAAATCAAGATCTGGTTATGGAGGTTTTGGTTCTACACAAGGAACAGTGTTAGCTCTTAAAGCATTGAGTGAGTACGCTGCAGCATCTAAAAAAACAGATGAAGCTGGCACGTTAGAATGTTACATTGATGGTAAACTGGTTGCTTCTAAGCATTACGAAGCTGGCGAGAAAGAAGCGATAGAGTTTAAAGGGTTAGAAAAATTCTTAAAAGAAGGGAAGCACAAAGTGAAAATTATAACAAAAGGTGCTAAAGAATCTTTACCATACACTGTTGCTATCGATTACAATACAACTTTACCAGCAAGTGCTAAGCAATGTAATGTAGATGTAGTTGCTAGTTTGAGTACTAAAAACTGTAAAGTAGGAGAGACGGTGCGTTTAACTACTAAGGTTAACAACAAGCAAGATAAAGGTATGCCAATGACTATGGCAGTAGTTGGTATCCCTTCAGGATTAAGTGCACAGCCTTGGCAATTAAAAGAGTTGCAAGAAAAAGGAACCATTGGTTTTTATGAGATAACAGATAACTATGTAATCTTTTACTTTAGAGATATGGCTCCTAATGCTTCTCATACCATTAACCTTGATTTAAAAGCTGAGGTTCCTGGTGAGTACGAAGCACCTGCATCTTCTGGGTACTTATACTACACAGCAGAATACAAATGCTGGAGCAGTACCGGTAAAATTAAGATTAGAAAGTAATTAAAATCATTGTCAATTCGAGTGGTTTTAAATAACAAGCAAAGCTTGGAATAAAAATTGTATCGAGAATAAATGATTTTAATAATAAATAAAAACAAGAACAACATGCAAAAGCAGAGCAACATATTATTCTATTACGCCTTAATGGTTTTGTTGCTTTGCTTACATGTTACTAAAAGTTCCCCCTTAATAAAGGGGGCTAGGGGGTTGTTCTTTACCATCTTATTTCTTTTTTCCTTAAACACAATCTCCCAACAACTCCAAAACCCTTCCTTTGAAGGAGCAACTGGAATTGCAATTCAACCACAAGGATGGAAAGCTTACGGACCAGCAAGCTCACCAGATACACAACCCGGAGCTTGGAATGTTACCTTGCCAGCATCGCACGGAAATACTTATATGAGTATGGTATGTAGAGGTTACAGCATATTTGATAGCTATATGTGGGAAAGCGCTATACAAGGCTTAAACAACCCATTAACCATTGGAGAAACTTACCATTACAGCATAGATTTGGCTACCTCTAAACACTTTTTAGCAGATACCATACAATTTGATAACCCTGTTAATTTTAGAATTTGGGGAATGAGTAACAATTCCGAAAAAGAATTGTTGTGGGAAAGCGGTGCAGTTGCTAATACCGATTGGAAAACGGTTTACTTTGAAGTAATTCCTAACATTGCTACCGACTATTTTATACTAGAAGCTTATTATACCCAAATGCCCAAATACTGTGGCAATGTGTTAGTAGATAACATGAAGTATTATCCTCAAAAGCCCATCATTCAAAAAGACACTCTAATTGCCGGACTTGTTCCGGTATCTGTTGATAATGACACCATCCCCACCCAAATTGATGGCAGAGAAATTAATAAGGAAGCTGAATTTACCTTTAGAGGAGATAAATTAATAATAACAGTTTGGGATAACCGAACCACCGATGGTGATGTAATATCTTTATTTCTAAATAACAAAAACATTTTAAAAGAATTTACCATTAGTAAAGATAGGCTAGAAGTGGAGGTAGATGTTGAAGAAGGAGTAGAGTACTACCTAACCTTGTATGCACATAACTTAGGAGACATACCACCAAATACAGTTGCCATGTACATAAGTGACGGACAACGCAAAAAGTTTATTACCCTTACCTCAGATTTAAAAGCTTGCGGAGCGGTTAAGCTAAAAATAGAAACGGAGTTGGCTAATGCAGAATTAATGCATTAATTCAATTTTTACCAATTCAAAAAAATATTCATCATTATGTTGAACATGATTTAAAACATAAACTGTATTGATTATTTGTTATTTTCGTTATCAAATTACATTTTATGATAGAATTTATAAGTCAGCCATGGCCTTGGTATGTTGGAGGACCAGCCATTGGTTTTATAATGTTAATCCTGATCCTTTTCGGAGAAGAGTTTGGTATGTCTGCTAACTTAAAAACATTGTGTAGTATGTGTGGAGGAGGAAAAGTAGCTGATTTCTTTCGCTTTGAATGGAAAGAAAAACTATGGAACCTTGTTGTAGTTGTTGGTGCTGTTATAGG
>JAESUI010000092.1 GCA_016763135.1 Flavobacteriales bacterium | reverse complement strand
TTTAAAAATAGAGATGTGTCTAGTAGCTTTATAAAAATGCTGGCACATAATGTACTTGAAAAAGAAGAGAAATTATTGAGTTTAGCTTACGATTCAGTTCGTAAAAGAGTTGCAGATTCACTCATTGATTTGCAAGAAAAATACAATGAATCTGATTCAGGAAATTTTGAAATATCTATAAGTAGAAATGAATTAGCAAGCATGGCAGGTACAGCAACGGAAACGGTTATAGAACGCTCACTGACTTTAAAGAAGAAAATCTGATAGCAATTAAAGGGAGTGAAATAACGATCATTAACTCTAATGAGCTAGCTAACTTAAGGTTTTAAAAAGTCTCGCAGTTTTTACATAATTCAATTTGATCTTTTTTGCCATAGAGATGTAGTTTTAATAAACGCACTCTCTGTTCACAATTATAAATATCCATAAAATCGGTTTTCAAAACATTTCCAATTACTGATTTTGAATTCAAATCATTACAACAAATAGTAACATCTCCATTTGGGAGCAATACCAATTGTTCCATTATGAGGGTACAACCAATTTTATGCTTTTTTTCAGGAACTGTAAATTCACCTATATCTCCTGCCCAATTGTGTAAACGCCTCAATTCATACCAATCTAATAAGTTGTATATTTCTTGAAATTCATGATGCATCCATTCTAAATTTCTTTGTTTATTATTGGGGATACATGAAATAGCAGACATTTTAACCTTACTTTTTTTCTCTTTTCTAATCCGATCAAATGCTTTTGCATTAGCATAAAAAATATTCCATTTAGCATTTGTTCTCATTTCTTCAAAAGCTTCTGGTGTTCCTCCATCAAAACTGATTCCAAGTAAATCGACAACATCTAACTCAATAATCTGTTCGGCTAATTTTTCTCTTAGTAAAACCAAATTTGTTAGCATATGTATTTCCGGGAAGTGTTTGTCTTTTTGTTTGGCTAAATCTTTATATTTCTTTATAATGGCTAGCATTTCTAATCTTTTGGATGCAAAAGAACCTCTCCACCATTATAAAGATTTATACGTTTAATACTTTTATACCTTTTGTCATTAATAAAACCGGTCAAGAATTTCTCTAGAATTTCTGGAGTAATTAACTGTTTAGGCTTAAGATGATCTAATGAGCAAAATTGGCACCTTAGGTTACATTGGCTACTAAATTCAATGTTTACTTCTTTAATACTCATCCCTTTTTTGCCCTTTAACACCTTGTAGTAGTAAAAGTATTTTAAGGCATAAATAAGTCCTTGGAGAGTTTCTAGTAGAGGCCAAATAACAGGCTTATGGTAAAAGAGAATTTTTATGAAAAGTTTAAACCTGATGTACATCAATCTGAATATGTGAAGCTAAATTCGGGATGATATGTCAATGAAAATATGAGGAAAATCAGTTCTTAATGAATGAGTCATTTCCTTTTTACAAGAAAACTTTAACCAATAAAATCCTCTAAATCATTGATGTAGAGGATTTTATTTTGGTCTGTGGGCCTAAGTTCGAATTATCGAACTTTTTGGAGATGGATATCAAAGGGTTTTTGTATCCTTAATTTGATCCGAAAACAAAATACTTGACCTAAATTGAAAACTTTTCATTTGAAAGATGTCTTATCTTTGTTCTGTATTAATATTGTACTATGGAAGTTATTAGCTTGGAACTATATGGACAGCCATTTGCAGAGAGTTTTACCTTTTCAAATGACTTTCGTATCCCTCAAGAGATGCACAATGATGCATGCCTCGCTTATGTTGTTGAGGGAGCGCATCAACTTATTTCTTCCACAAAAACCCTGACTCTTAATACTAGAGATTCTGTACTGATGAAGTGTGGAAATTATCTTGCTTTTTCAAATGGTGTTTCAGCTATATCTCCAATGAAAGGAGTCGCTTTTCACTTCAATCCTGAAACAATTAAAAAAGCCTTTGGTTCCAGAGATTTGAATTTCTTAAAGGTTGAAGTAAATAAAGAACCTGTTGATCCGGCAGTTGCTTTGGGGCAAAATGAACTAATTGATGGGTTCGTGGAATCACTAACTCCTTACTTCAATAACAAGAATTTGGTGAATGACGATTTACTCTCGGTTAAATTGGTAGAGCTTGTTACTATATTAGTGAATTCTAGGAACAACCCCTTAGTGGCTTATATTATGGGCACAATTAATTCTCCAGAACACCTGGAGTTTGATAAAGTCATCGAAGCCAATCTTTATAACAATCTTTCTATTCCTGAATTGGCACATTTAACATATCGAAGCGAATCTAAATTCAAAAGAGATTTCAACGCCTATTATAGTGAGAGTCCTGCTAAGTATTTAAAATCCAAAAAGCTTGAAAAAGCTGCGAAATTGCTAAATGGATCTTCAATGCAAGTTGGTGAAATAGCTTGGGATTGTGGCTTTGAAAATGCTGCCCATTTCAGTACATCCTTTACAAAAATTTATGGGGTTTCTCCAAGAGAATTTAAAGGGCTCAATTAATTCGAAATAGTTATCGGTTGAATTTGGACTAAATTGAAAAGAACATGGACGTTTTAGAAAATTAATTACATGTGAATGTATTTATCTTTGGGTATACTCATTAACTAACAATAGAAATTATGTCTAAAAAATATAAAGAAGTAAAAATGACCAAATCATTAAATGTAAATGTATCGGCAGATGCATTATGGGAAATATATGGCCCTGGATTCGCTAAAGCTGGAGTTTGGGCTTCTGCAGTAGACCACTCTGAAGGTCATGGCGAAGGAAAATTTGATGGTGCTGTTTGTGACACAAGGTCTTGTGATCTAAGTGCAAAAGGATTTAGCAGTGTAAAAGAAAGAATTACTCATTACGATCATGCAAATAAAACGCTAAGCTTTGATGTGGAAGAAGGAATGCCTGGGTTCGTTATTCGTGCGAATAACAAAACGATTATCACTTCATCAGGCGAAGGAAAAAGTGTAGCTGAGCTTACGGTGACAATGCATATGAAGCCTTTTATGGGGTTTCTAATGGGTGGAATGCTTAAGAAGAACTTAAACACCTTAATAGATAGCGCACTAGATGATTTAGAAGTATACGCTGAAACAGGTGAACCATCGGATCTTAAAAAAGCCCGTATGAGGAAGTTGGCTGCAAAGGCAGCTTAGATTTTACTAAAAGATGGGTGCCAGAGGAAGTTGAATGTTAAAAACATAGTTATATTCTGTATTGGAGAATTAAGCTCGATAAACCTCGTGGGCTCTCAATTTATCGAACCATCTAATAAGCAGAAAACCCTCGAAAGCATTGAGTTTTGAGGATTTTTATTTTATCTG
>JAESUI010000091.1 GCA_016763135.1 Flavobacteriales bacterium | reverse complement strand
TGTGTTTCATTAGTGTTAGGAGATAATATTTTTTATGGAACGGGTTTAGAAGCTTTATTGATGGATAATACATCTCCGACTGGAGGGATGGTGTTTGCTTATCATGTTTCTGATCCAGAAAGATATGGTGTTGTGGAGTTTGATGAAGACCAAAATGCCATTTCAATTGAAGAAAAGCCTATTCAACCTAAATCAAGTTATGCTGTTCCAGGCTTGTATTTTTACGACAACAGTGTTATTGAAATTGCTAAAGGGTTAAAGCCTAGTCCTCGTGGTGAATATGAAATAACAGACATAAATAGCATTTATTTAGAAAGAAATCAGCTTAAAGTTGGGGTATTAGATAGAGGTACTGCTTGGTTAGATACAGGAACTTTCACTTCATTAATGCAAGCTTCGCAATACGTACAAGTTATTGAAGAAAGACAAGGTCTAAAAATTGGATGTTTAGAAGAAATTGCTTTCAAAAAAGGATTCATAACAAAGAATGAATTAATTGCTTTAGCAACGCCATTAATTAAAAGTGGTTATGGAGACTATTTAATGCAAATAGCAAACGAATAATGGAAGGAAAAACGAATATATTAATTACTGGTGGAGCAGGGTTTATTGGTAGTGCTTTAGTTGAAGAATTGATTAAAGACGCTAATAACTTTGTTGTAGTTGTAGATAATTTACAAACAGGATCTAAAGATAAGCTCCCTAAAGCTGAAAACAATAATTTAAAATTTATTCAGTGTGACGTAAATCACGAAGATGAAATAACAAGTGTATTTCATACCTTTTCTTTTGATTATGTTTTTCATTATGCCGCTTTAGTTGGCGTAAAAAGAACTTTAGAAAACCCTGTAAGTGTTTTGGATGACATTGATGGTATTCGAAATGTGTTAAACCTATCTAAAAACACTGGGGTTAAAAGAGTTATTTATTCGTCTTCTTCAGAAGTGTATGGAGAGCCAGTTGAATACCCTCAAAATGAAGAAACCACTCCTTTAAACTCTCGATTACCTTATGCCATTGTAAAAAATATTGGAGAAGCATTCCTAAAATCTTATCATCAAGAATTTGGGTTAGATTACACAGTATTTCGATTCTTTAATACCTACGGACCAAAACAAGCAAAAGATTTTGTTATATCTAAGTTTATTAATGCAGCATTAAACAACCAGGATATTACTGTTTATGGAGATGGTTCTCAAACACGAACTTTCTGTTTTGTAGAAAACAACATTAATGCTTGTGTTGCTGCAGCTTTTGGAGAAAACTATAAAAATAGAACCATCAATATTGGTAATAACATTGAAACTTCAATACTTGAGCTCGCTCAAATTATTATCAAATTAACCAATTCAACATCCAAAATAAAACATTTGCCCCCTTTAGAGGATGGTGATATGACTAGAAGAAATCCAGACATTACCATTATGAAAGGATTACTAAATGAAGAATTGATTCCGCTAGAAGAAGGATTAAAAAAAGTGTTACAAGACACTTCTTTTATTGCATAGGTAGTATGCAAAAAATCTTAAATTATATTTCCCTTGTTGATAAAGCCCTAAAGAATACAGCTTCTAAAAAAGAACCTACAGCACTTTATGAGCCTATTGCCTACACGTTAAACCTTGGCGGAAAAAGAATTCGCCCAGCACTTTTATTATTAGCAAATGATTTATTTGGTGGAAAAGATGAAATAGCTTTAAACTCTGCATTAGCTATTGAAGTCTTTCATAACTTCACCTTGGTACACGATGACATTATGGATCAGGCACCCCTAAGAAGAGGTCAACAATCTGTTTACAAAAAATGGAACACCAATGTTGCTATTCTTTCGGGAGACGTAATGCTAATACAAGCTATACAGCTATTAAATAAAGACAACAACTCATCTTTATCAGAAGTGTTAGAAGTATTTAACACTTCTGCCGTTCAAGTTTGTGAGGGGCAGCAATTTGATATGGATTTTGAAAATTCAACTACTGTTTCTATCGATGATTATTTGACAATGATTGAATTAAAAACAGCTGTTTTATTAGGTTGTAGCTTAAAAATTGGAGCAATTCTAGGAAATGCACAGAAAGAAGATGCTGACCATATTTATGAGTTTGGAAAAAATTTAGGTATTGCCTTTCAATTAATGGATGATGTGTTAGACTTATATGGCGATCCAAAAAAAGTAGGCAAGCGTACAGGTGGAGATGTTATTTCCAATAAGAAAACCTACCTTCTCTTAAAAGCCCAAGAATTAGCAACTGGAAAAACAGCAAAAGATCTTGATTTTTGTTTAACCTCAACTGTTTTAGATGATAAAACAAAAGTAGAAAAGGTGACAGCTATTTTTAATGAGTTAAAAATTAAACAATTAACCATTGATGAAATGAATCTTTTTTACAATACTGCAATTTCTCATTTAGACAGTGTTGATGCTCCAACAGAAAAAAAGCAGGTGTTTGAAAATTTTGCAAAAAGTTTAATGAATAGAGAAAACTAACAATGAACCTCCCATCTCTCTCAGAACTATCGCCTTATTACAATCGAACAGATTTATTAGAAAAAGTGGTGGAACAAGTTAAAAAAGACTTTAATTGGTTTAATTTCGAGATTACTTTTACAGGCAAGGAAGAAAGTCCATATCAAGAATTATACAAGCAAATTTTACCACTGATAGATGAATTGTTAAACGATGATTACCCAAAGTTAATGGCTATGCTTTACCGAATAGATTTGGATGAAGAATTCTTAAACAGAAAATTAAAAGAGGCTGCTCACGCAGATACTGATGAAGTGATTACTGATTTAATCATTAAACGAGAATTACAAAAAGTAATTATTAAAGAAGCTTATCGTTCAAAAAACTAACTGCCTTTTATCAATTAAAACCTACCGTATTTAAAGTGGCTGTAGGAAGTCTCGAGCAAAAAAGCTATTTTACATTAAATTTAGTACTTGAAACACCTTCGTAACATAGCGCTAGTTTTTTTGTTTGCATTCAGCTAATAGCTATTGCACAACAGCCTGAGTTCAAAAATTTGAAATCAAAAGAAAATCCTTATCTTCAATTTAATGATGTAATTGAATACAACGGTAAAATCTTATTTGTGACTAATGATGGCGTTTATCAAAACGTAAATAACCAACTAAAAATAGTTAGTCAAAAAGAAAACTTAGCTAAATTTATTAAAGTTAATAAACAGCTTTTTGTTTGGTCAATTTATGGTGAGTTTTATGAGCTAAAGAAAAGTAAATTAATTCCACAACCATTTAATAGTTTAGTAAGCAAGCGATTAAAAAATAAGATAATTAATAGTGTTATTTATAACGACAACACTTTTTGGATAAGCACCGTTATTGGTGGAGGAATCATAAAAATTGACCAAAAAAATGAAGAAATAAAAACCACTGAATTACAAGCAGAATACCCTTATTATGTTGCACAATTTGGAAAAGAATTTATATCAGGAAATAATTCCAACCCAACCAAAAAACAGTTGGCAATTAGTTTTAAAAAAAATCCGTTTTACATTCCATTAGCTGAAAATTTAAGCTTTTCTAAAACCAATGTATTACAACTAAAAGATGGAACATTCATTTTTACCCGACAATATGAAGCTATTCGTTTTAATTCCACTAAAATTATTAACCGTGTTTTCATAGAAAAAAACATAGAGAACATTTACCAAAGTACTGATGGAAAAGTTTGGTTTACCCTAAACAGTGGCGGGACTATTTGTTTTATAGATGGCAATTTTAATTCCAGCAGCTCAATAAGATATTTAGGCAACAAAACAGTAGTTTCTGTTACTGAAGATCGGAAAGGAAATATGTGGTTTGGAACTTCAGGAAGTGGTGTTTATATCCTTAAAAAAGCCATTCAATTAACTTATAATCCTCCAAAGATATTCTCCACAACCAATGCTAAAACAGAAGAAATAGAAAGTGTTTCTATCCTTTCCGAATTACCAACTATTGATGAAAACTCTAAAGTTTTAAGAACAGATGTTAGAAAAAATGACACTATTCCCCCTGTTGTGTTTATCAATAATATTAAAATTAACGGAACAGACACAACAACATTAAATTATTACGAATTAAACCACAATGAAAATAATTTAGAAATAAACATTAGTGGTGTTTTTGGTGGAAAATCTGAATTGCAATACAAATATATTTTAGAAGGAAAAGAAACTCATTGGAATTATACTACCAATACAAGAATGTACTACACATCATTAGATCCAGGGAATTATACATTTAAAATTTTTGCAATGAGCGATGGTGGTGTTTGGAGTAAAATTCCAGCAGTAATTACTTTTAGCATTAACCCTCCTTTATACACTTCTTTTTGGTTTATTTTCTCCATACTATTTTTACTCATTGCTATTATTTTAGTTGTCGTTTTTATTGGGAACCGTAAAGCACAAAAAAGAAATAAACTTTTTGAAGAAGAAAAAAGAAAGGTCTTGATCTCAGAGTTACACGCTTTACGCTCTCAGATGAACCCTCATTTTATATTTAACACCTTGAGTTCTATTCAAAGTTTTATTACCAAAAACAGCAGTAAAGATGCCATAAATTATCTTTCAAAATTTTCTAAACTAATGCGAGGCACATTAGAAAATACTCAAAAACAAAAAATTCCTATTAAAGATGAAATTGAAACCCTCAAACTTTATATGGATTTAGAAAAACTCCGATTAAACAACAAATTTGATTATAATATTATTGTTGATGATGAAATTGATGTTCAGTTTGAAGAAATTCCACCAATGCTTCTTCAACCTTATGTAGAAAATGCTATTTGGCATGGAATCTCTCATAAAACTGAAAATGGAACAATCAATATTTCTTTTAAACTAGAAAATGAGAACTTACTAAAATGCGAAATTGAAGATGATGGTGTTGGAAGAAAAAAAGCAATGAAAATAAATAAAAACCAACAAAAAAATAAATCTTTTGGAATGAGCATTACTAAAGAACGATTAGAAATAATTAATTCTTTAAAAAACAGCAAGCTTAGTGTCAGTATTATTGATTTAGAGAAAAACAAGGTTCCCAAAGGAACAAGAATTGAGTTATTTATACCATTAGACTAAAAGAAAGGATATGTATAAAACGATAATTGTAGATGATGAAAAAGGGTGCAGAGATTCTTTAGAAAACTTACTAAAAGAATTTCCACAAATCAATATTGTTGCCATAGTCGATTCAATTGCATTGGCAGAAGAGGCTATAAATAATTTACAACCTCAACTGGTTTTCTTAGATATAGAAATGCCTGGTGGAACAGGTTTTGAATTACTAGAAAAAATAAGTCCAATTAATTTTGACATCATATTTACAACAGCTTATGACCAATATGCAATTAAAGCAATTAAATATAGTGCCCTTGATTATTTACTAAAGCCTGTTGATCCAAATGAATTAACGGAATCCATTAATCGCTTTACATCAAAAAAACACGATCAAAACTTGATTAACGATAAATTCAAAACTTTACTAAATAATATTAGCGGAGAAACAACTCATCAAAAAATTGCAATCCCTGATGGAGAAGGGCTGAACTTCATAAAAATTTCAGACATTATTCGTTTTCAATCTGATGGAAGCTATACTTATATGCACACCCTTGGGCATCAAAAACCAACGCTCATTTCTAAACCTATTGGTGATTATCAAGAAATGTTAAACAACGAAACTTTTGTAAGAATTCATCGTTCGCATTTAATAAACCTACAACATGTTTCTAAATATGTTAAAGGGGAGGGAGGGTATGCTGTTATGAGTGATGATTCTAAAGTAGAAGTTTCTAGAAGGAAAAAATCTGAATTTATTGAAGCACTTTCTTCTCTTTAGAAAATCTATTCTTAAACAGTGCGTTTAAGAAAATCGTTGCGATAACGATAATCGTTCCCATGTAAAACCCAAAAGACATTGTTTCACTTTCTGGCCATATCAATAATGCTAAAATGATAGAATAGATGGGCTCTAAGTTGACCGAAATAGTAACCGTGTAAGGCGATATTTTTTTCATTACCTCAACACTTACAATAAATGCAAAAGCCGTACAAATTGTTCCCAAAATAATTAGCCATTTCAAATCTTCTCCTGACAAAACAAACCGACTAACATCCGCTTTTGTGGTAACAAATAAATAAACAGAAACAACAACAAAAGCTCCTAATAACTCATAAAAAGAAATGGTTTTAGCATTTGTTTCTTTAATTAAAATCCCATTTAACACCGTAAACCAAGAGGCTAAAGCTGCCGAAACCACACTTAAAATCACTCCAACCAAATACTTAAACTCAAAACTGAAAATAAAATAAAGACCAATAATTATAACAAGACCGAAAATGATTTCATACAGTTTTACTTTTCGTTTAAAATACAAGGGTTCAATTAATGAAGTAAACAGTGTGCTACTAGAAAAACAGACCAAGGCTACCGAAACATTAGATTGTTTTATTGCTTCAAAAAAAGTAACCCAATGAACAGCTATTACAACTCCTGTTAAGAGGATATATCTTAACTGTTTCATATCCACTTTTAAAGAATGTTTTGTTATAGCAAAATAGCCTAAAATCGCAATTAACGCGATACCAACCCTATACCAAACTAGCAAATAGGAATCAACAGAAATCAGCTTCCCCAATATTCCTGTAAAGCCAAAAATTAAGACAATAATATGTAGCCAAATATGGTATTTATATTTTGATAGCATAGCGCGCAAATGTAAATCAAAAAGTAATACAAAAATCAATAATTTTTCGGTTATCCTTTAATTCCTAAAAGACGTATATTTGAATTGTAAACTCACACCTATGAAAAAAATTATTGCTTCAACTTCAATTCTTATCTTACTTTCCTTCATTATTTCTTGTGGAGGATTAGGCTCTTATTATGAACAATTTACAAAAGACAAAGCGTTTACTTCACGTATATCAGACCTAAACAAAACGATAGATGAAATTAGAGCAATTGAAAAAGGAAAATTAATTCGTGACGATATTAATTTACTTAAATATGTTTATGAAATTGGCAATAATGATACCTACCAAATTACATATCAATTTGATGAAAAAGGGTGTTGGGAGGTTGGTATAGATTGTTATTTTGAAAATGAAGAAGATGCTAAAAGCCTTGTGCTAGGAATTAAGTCTGAAATAACTACTACAGTATATGGATCACCTACAGAAGATAATAATTTATATCGATGGGAAAATGCTAATGAGCCTGCCTCAATTGAAATTGATTATAAAGACACTTCTAGAGGGATAGTTGTATTAACCATTATGGCTGTTAAATAATTATACCTCTTCTTCGGTTTTTCCATTTTCGTTTCCAATCTCAGTAACTCCTCCCGAAATAATAAATTTCATAATATCTGCCGAAGAGCCATTTATTGGGGTAATATTTCCTTTCGGAACAATTATTAAATTTCCAGTAACAGCATAAGAAAAAGGAATGTACACCCCAATTTTATCTGATGAAATTCCTATATGAGTTAAATCTTTTTGAGTAACAAACCCTATTCGCTCTACCTCTCCTTCCATTTTAACTAAAACAGGTTCGGTAAATCTTTTTTTCTTCCCCACAAAAGCAGAAAGTAAATCTTTTACTGAAGTATAAATAATTTTTAAAAGCGGAACCCTATCTAATAGTTTTTCTAGTTTTAATATTCTACTGGAGATTAATGCTCCTCCTAAAAACCCAATTAAGGTTATACTCACCAATAATATTAATATTCCCAACCCGGGAATATTAAAAGGAATTATTCCATCTATTATGGTAATTGCTTTATAAACTACATAAATCGTTGCTGAAATCGGGAGCGTATAAAGTAGTCCTTGTAAAAAATATCCTATTGCCTTTTTCATATTATAAACTTTCTAATTCCTGTTGTAACTTCTTGGTTAATGAAGACACTATCAAATCATAAGAATCATCAATCCATTGATAAATTAATTTATCAGAAACATCTTTGTTTGTATAAACACTATTCCAAAGTGTTTTGTTCATGTGGTAACCCGGAGTTACTCCTTCGTATCTTTCCCGAAGTTCAATAGCTATTTCAGGATCGCACTTTAAATTAATAAAAGTAAATTCTTGTATTCCTGATAAAGAAAACATTTTATTCATCACTTTAAAAACCAGTGTGGTTTGATCGAAAGGAAAACTTTCAGTAACTCCTTTTTTAGCAATACAGTAATCTCTATACTGTTCTACATTCATTTATACTTATATGGTAGAACTGTTGAGTATTTATCTTTAGATATAACAATCATTGAATGCATATTTCTGATTTCTGGTATTGGTGTTAGTTTTTCTTTCACCAAAACATCAAAAGCAGTGATATCTTTCACTATAATCTTCAATAAATAATCTGCTTGCCCAGTAACATTATAACACTCCATTACTTCATCAATTTCTTTAATTTGAGCTATAAAATTATTAATAGCATTATCTCTTTGCCTTATTAATGAAATTTGCATAAATGCTGAAATTCCTAAATCTAATTTAGATTCATTAACCAATGCGTGATAGCTTTCAATAAAACCATTACTCTCTAGTTTTTTAACTCTTTCTAGCGTTGGAGCTGGAGAGAGTCCTATATCTTTAGAAAGTTGGAGGTTTGTGATTTTTCCATTCTCTTGAAGTCTTTTTAAAATACTTAAATCTAATTCGTCTAATTTCATCCTTTTACCCTTTAATTAAAATATTCTTTCAATAATTCAAAAATAACAAAATTAAAATCGGAAAGAGTTCTTTCGATTTAAATAATTAAGAGCTAATTGCAAACAAAAGAGGCTTGCTTGGGGAGGCATCATTTTCAAAACTTGCAATTTGAATGTTCAAAAAATATACTCCATCGTCAATCTTCTCTGGAACAAAAATTAGTTCAGTAATTGTTCTTTGTTTTTGAGTGTTACCTGGATATTCCCAAAATGTATGGTGAGCTTTCAAAGCTCCACCATCCTCTTCCTTATCAACCGAAGGAGTATCAATTAGCATATGTTCTACTCCGTTGTCGATTAAAAACTGAACTGCCTTATCATCAATAAACGTTGGATTAGTATTGGAATACTGCATCGATAATTTCGTCTTTTCATTCGGCAAAGTCCTAATCACAATAGCATTTGCCCCATTATTTTGCTAAGCATTTTCAATTTGGGATAAAGTAACTATACTATCCTCCCCTAGTTTTTTTGGTATTATACTAACTACATTCGCTAAAAAGAAAAACTCGGTTAAACATTGGTTAATTGTATAGTTTTCTTTGCTAATATGCCCAACACATTCTGTATGTGTCCCATTTCCGTGAGGATTAAACAATATGTTTCTAAAGTTTACTGCTCCTCCTTGATTTACATCTCCAATAAACCCATCCCCTACAACAGGTTCAAATTTCGGAACATCAACATACCAAGCTGTAAGGTTACTTTTATCAGCCCTTAGAGGAATAGAAATATCCAATGGTTTAGATAAATCTATTTGATAGTTCTCTTCTTTATATTGGATTGTTGTAATCATTAAACATAAAATAAATCTGAAGTGATTTTATCCGCAATTAAAATTCCTTCATCGGTTAAAACGACTTTATTATTTAGTTGTTGAAGATAAGAAGAATTTAAATATGGTTGGATTTCTTTCTTAAAATGAGTGTTGATTTCCGCACTAAAATGAACCTTAATGTAATCTATTTCAACCCCCCATATCGTTCTTAATCGAGTAAGAATATATTCATTAAAAGCGGTTTTTTCATCTATTGTTTCTTCTTCAAAATATACTTCATTCTCATTTAAAGCTTTGATATACTTTATATTATTCGATACATTCCAAAATCGTTTATTATCTAAGTAAGAATGAGCTGATGGCCCAAACCCTAAATACGCTACTCCTTTCCAATAATTACTATTGTGCTGAGAATAAAACCCTTCTTTTCCAAAATTAGAAATTTCATATTGGGTTAACCCAAACTCTCTAGTGTTTTGAATTAGTGTTTTAAATTGGGACACCATTTTTTCATCATTTAAACTTGGCAATTCTCCCATTTCTATCTGGTATGCAAGTTTGGTTTTTGGCTCAACGGTTAAGCCATAAGCAGAAAGATGCGGCACATTAAAATCATTTATTTTTTGTAGATTATCTAGCCAAATCTCATCTGTTAATACTGGTGAGCCATAAATCAAATCAATGGTAATGTTTTCAAAACCAACATCTTGACTTCTTTTAATGCTGGATTCAGCTTCCGAAGCATTATGAGCCCTATTAAAAAAGTTAAGCTCCTCATTATTAAAAGACTGCACTCCAATGCTTAAACGATTTACCCCAGCACTATTTAATTCTTTAAGTTTCTCTTTAGATAAATCATCAGGGTTACATTCCAGTGTAAACTCAATTTTATCTGCAACTGTATAATTTGTATAAAGCGCTTCAATAATCAATTTCAAATCATCTCCACCTAATAAAGAAGGTGTTCCTCCCCCAAAATAAATTGTCTCTATTTGTTCTGTGAGTTGATTCTTTCTCCCTTCAATTTCTTTTACAAGCGCTTGAATTAAATCTGTTTTATGTTTTAAAGAAGTAGAAAAATGAAAGTCGCAATAACTACAACTCTGTTTACAGAAAGGAATATGAAGGTAAATTCCTGCCAAAATAATTATTTGTTTAGCACAATTCTAAAGGTAGTTCCTGTTGCATCAGATTGCTTTACAAATATTTTTCCTTCGTGATAGTTTTCAATAATTCGTTTTACTAAAGACAAGCCTAAACCCCATCCTCTTTGTTTCGTAGTAAACCCTGGTTCAAAAATTGTTTTTTGATTAGCTCTCGGAATTCCTGCTCCCGTGTCTGTAATATCGATGTATACATACTGGCTCTGATCTGTAATATATATATCTATATTCCCATCTCCTTTCATCGCATCAACAGCATTTTTTATTAAATTTTCAAGCACCCAACTAAATAACGAAGGATTAAGTTTTGCATATATTTCTGCATTATTCTGAGTAGTAAAAGTGATGTTTACTTTTTTTGAAATCCTTACTTTAAGATAATTTAAAGAATCATTTATAACCGTATTTAAATTCTCTGATTCCAACTTTGGAACCGACCCTATTTTAGAGAATCGTTCTGTTATTATCTCTAGTCTTGTAATATCTTTAGATAGTTCATTAATGGTGTTTTCATCAACAACATCTTTCAGTTTTAGATATTCTACCCAAGCCATTAAAGATGATAAAGGGGTTCCTAATTGATGAGCGGTTTCTTTTGCCATCCCCACCCAAACTTGATTTTGTTCTACCTTTCTCGAGGTGCTAAACAAATAGTAGGAAATCAATAAAAACAATCCAATTATCAGTATTTGAAGGTAAGGGTAATATTTTAATTGCTTTAATAATTCAGAATCTGAATAGAAAATATATTTAACCGCCTCGTTATTTATCGTCACTGCAATAGGGTCATTTTGTAGTCTCATGTCAGCAATGGTTGCTTCTAAAAAATCTTGTCCTATTCCAGTTGTTCCCCCTTCTAAATTTCCATATTCAATAATTGTTGTTTGTGTGCTATCTGTATAAATTACTGGAACTGATGCTGAATTAATTACTATCTCTGAAATAAACGTTTGAATTAAATCATCCAACACAACTTTAAGCTCCGAGAAAATTTTAGAGTCTTTATAATATAGTTTTTGCTTAAATGTATATCCTGGAATATGATAAACTAAATCAATTGGATCATTATCACTAACCTTCATTAATTCCAACTGGCCCACTAAAAACTGAGCGGTATCTATTCCTTCTTCAAGATCAAAATTTCTACTGTTAACGATATTCTCATTTTCATCAATTACAATAACAGGAATTGTTGTATTTCTTGAAAGAATATCAAGATAAAAAGTTAAATCACTGTGATTGTTGGATGTTGCTATCCGCTTATTTGCTTCTGCCCAAAGTTCAATTTTATTACGTTCTTCAGCAGATATTTTTTGAAACAACTCCCCAGTATAACTAACCAAAGAGGCCTTGTTTTGGATGGCATCTGCCCAAAGCTCTACTTTTTTACGCTCTTCGGTTTCAATCTTTTTAACTAAAATATTAGTATACCACAATGAAGCTACAATAATTATAATTGCGGTACCCGCTAAAAGCAGTTTCCATCGTTGTTTTTTAGAGTAAATATTCAAGTTTATCCTTGTTTTTATTTATTGTGTGCTCAAAAGACGCCCGAAAGTAGGAAATAGTTGTAAAGTAAGAAAGAGTTTAAGAATTTATTTAATGTTTTACAAGCCTAAAGCTTTGTTGGTTTGATCCTGAGACTACCTTCACAAAATAAAGTCCTTGCTTAAGATTATTAAACTGTAAGCTAAATTGGTTACGATTTTTATAAGATGCAGTTTGTATTGTTTTTCCCAAAACATCATATACAAAAACCGTTAATTGTTTTTCTGTTTTGTTCGATTTAAAATTAAATTTATTATTCGAAAAAAAACCTTTCCAGCTTGTTATCACAACATGCTCTTCAACTCCAACATTTATTGGTAAAGAAGCTTTCATCACAACTGGTAAATGGTCTGACATTATATACAGCGCATCAATTACATTAGCAGGGGCCGAAGTATTTGTTGGAGTAGCATTAATGGACTTATTAAAATGGTTTCCATCGTTACCAACTGCTTTATAAGAATTAGGCACATATGTTAATTTGTTTGCTCCGGAAAGTAAATCATTAGTGAAAAATATAAAATCAAACCGATCATCCATCCCGCCAAAAGCACCTCCATCACCAATAGTTCCAGACCTTGTGCTTTGTGTATGAATTGAAGAATAAAAAGAATTATTGTTCCAGTTACCAGGTGTAGAAATGGGGTCCAATAACATAACATTACCTCCGTTTAAAATAGTATTGTGAGCTGCTTCAGCGCTAGTATAGAAATTAAAATCCCCTCCTAATATTACGTTCTCAATATTTGTTCTTGAGTCCATATAATTTTTAAGCGTAACTGCTTCTTGGTTTCTTTGTTGCTCATTGGCAGCGCCTGTACTTGCTTTTAAATGAGCCATATAACAATAAATAAAAACGGTATCTGATGCCGCGGTCATTCCTGAGGCATTATAATACAATACGTATTCACTAATGTTTCTAAGTGTTGTGGCTATTTCAAACTGACTGTACAATACCAGTTTATCAGAATTATAATACATCATATTATCAGTGTCTGGACCATTAACGTAATTCGCCTTTTGATAATAAGTAACCCCATCAACATTTAATGCATTATTTAAAATAGTGGTTGCCCCAGAAGAAGATGTTAATTCCGTAATCATAAAAATATCTGGCTGAGTATATTGTATAATTGGCTTCAATGTATCTGCTTTTGTAGAATTAGAAAGCGGATAATTCAAAATGTTGTACGCCATTACGGTTAAAGTGTCTTGCGATTTTGCAAAAGTTACTAGGAAAAGAAAAAGTATTGTTAGAAAATTTTTCATACTATTTTTTATTTTTTCACCTCTCTAATTAAGAAAACATAAACAGGGAAATGGTCACTATATCCTCCTATATAAGCTCCACCAGCAAAAGTTCGATAAGGATACCCTTTGTATCTACCAGATGAATTTATTAAGTAGGCCTTGCTAAATATTTTAGATTTATAGAATTTATAAGAAGAATAATCTTTACCGAGTAGAGAAGGGGTAATTAAAATTTGGTCAAACAAATTCCAAGTATCTCGGTAAGCCAATGTTCCTATTCCTTTTTTAAAAGATCTTTCCAAAGTATTAAACATATCATCTTCTTTTACATCTTCTTTTTTACCAACTCCTTTTAAGTGCTTTTTTACGCTTGAGTCAGTTGGGTCATCATTTAAATCTCCCAGATAAAATATTTTAGCGTTTGGATCTATGGCTTGTAAAGAATCAATAATTATTTTCCCTAAATCAGCAGCAACTTCTCTTCGTGGTCTACTTCTTTTCTCTCCACCTCTACGCGATGGCCAGTGTGTAACAATTACATGGATTTTTTCTCCATTTAACAAACCGCTAACCAATAATTGGTCTCTTGTGTAAAATGTTGTGTCTATGCTTCTCAACGATACACTTCTACTTGATGTAACTTTAAAGTATTTTGGATTATATAACAACCCTACATCAATTCCTCTTTTATCTGGAGAATCATAATGTACAATTTCATAACCTCTATTTTTTAGCTTTTCGGTCTTTACTAAATCTTCTAAAACTGATTTATTCTCAATTTCTGAAACACCCAAAATTGCCAACCCGTCAGGCGTTATTTCAGTTCCTAAATCAGCAATAACTTTAGACATATTTTCTAACTTCTCTTTATACCTTTTTGAAGTCCAACCCTTTTGTCCTTTAGGTGTAAAATCTTCTTGTAAAATTTTGGTAGTATCTGGATCTATAAGTGTATCAAATAAATTTTCTAAATTATAAAACCCTATACCAGTAACTAAGTACTCCTTTTTTTCTTCTTGAGAAAACACAAGGTTAATACTAAATAAAAAGAGTGTTAGGTATAAAAAGATCTTCCGTTTCATAATTGATTTTTTTACAAAGTAAGCAAATAAAGTGCTATGAATTTTTTATCAAAGGACGAGGACACTCTATTTTTTATTAATTTTTTATTAACAATTTAATGGTTTTGAGGGTTTTATAAGTTTTTAAGTTTAATTTTGAATCGTTATTAAATTATTTGCATTAATAACAGAAAGTGATTATCCTATGAAGCAACCAAAATAAGACTTCAAACCACTTTATTCTTATACCTTTTTTAATAATAATGAGAATAATAAACATACTATTGGTTGCTCTACTTTTAATGACTGGTTCATTAAATGCTCAGTCAGATTCGTCAGCAATAAATAATAGCGACAGCTTAGAACTAACAAAAGTTGTTCCAACTTTTACTACTTCTTTGGATGCTCTTGAAGGAGACTCTGAAGCTCAAGATGTTTCGGGGTTATTACAATCTTCCAAAGATGTTTTTTCAAACATTGCCGGATTTAATTTTGGTGCGGCACGATACCGTGTTAGAGGTTATGATTCTGAAAACTTTACGGTAAGTATGAATGGATTAACTCTAAACGAACCAGAAGGAGGTCGAGCAATTTGGGCATTTTGGGGTGGCTTAAATGATATTACTCGTTATCAAGAATCAAAATCTGGAATTAGTGCTTCATCATATAATTTTGGAGGAATTGGTGGTTATTCA
>JAESUI010000090.1 GCA_016763135.1 Flavobacteriales bacterium | reverse complement strand
ACAGTGCAATATTACATTGATAAAACTGGCGAATGGTCTTTACAAGGTGATGACAAATATTGCCAAGATGCTAAGATAGTTGCTGATAAATTATTGAAGAAGAAGTAAGCTTTTTAGCATAGCCTAAACTATCAAATGAATACAGTAACATGAGCTTTAACATACATCACTTAGATTCACAAAAAGGAAAAGTAGCTATGGTAACTGGTGCTAACAATGGACTTGGTAAAGAAATTACAATTGGTTTAGCCAAAAACGAAGTTAAAGTTATAATGGCTTGCCGAAATATAAAAAAAGCGGAGTCTACTAAAGCTGAAATTATTAAAACCATTCCATCTGCTGATCTTGAAATCATGGAATTAGACCTCAATAGCTTGACAAGTGTCAGAAATTTTTCCAAATCTTTCTGTGACAAACACAAGCAATTGAATTTGTTGATCGAAAATGCAGGAATTATGATTCCTCCCTTTGTGAAAACAGTAGATGGTTTTGAAAGTCAAATGGGAGTGAATTATTTTAGTCATTTCTTACTTACAAATTTATTGATGCCTACTTTGAATAAAACTGAAGGAGCTAGAATAGCTACTACAAGTAGTATTGCACATGAAAAAGGTCGAATTGATTTTGATAATTTAAATGCTGAAATTAGTTATTCTAAAATGGGAGCTTATAGTCAAAGTAAATTAGCTTGTTTAATGTTTGCCTATGAATTGCAGCGAAGACTAGAGAAGACCGGTAGTAAGGTTATTGCTATCTCAGCACATCCAGGAGTATCTAAAACCAATTTATTTTCTAATATTCCTAAACTTATTCAAGTACTAATAACTCCATTGCTACCATTTTTTACTCACTCTCCGGAAAAAGCAGCATTGCCTATGCTTTATGCCGTTTTAGGAGATGATGTAAAGGGAGGTGATTATTTTGGTCCGATAGGTTTTAAAGGCATGAAAGGGAAACCTGGAAAGGTTAATTCTAAACCGCATGCTAAGGACAAAGATGTTGCAAAAAGATTATGGGAAGTTTCAGAAAAATTAACTGGTGAAAAATTTGACATTAAATAATTACAAAAAAAAAGCGTAGAGATTATCTACGCTTTTAAATTTATTTTAAATAGCTTTTTCTACCCTCCAAAATCATCAAAACGGATGTTATCTAAAGGTATACCAAAATCCTCTCCCATTTTTTGAACGGCAACGTTCATCATAGGCGGTCCACAGAAATACAATTCTATCTCTTCTGGCTCTTCGTGCTTGTTTAAGTATTCATCTATTACCACTTGGTGTACAAAACCTGTAAATCCATCTCCATCGGTATCGTTTACATCTTTTTTGTTTACCCATTTATCAGATTCTAAGGCATCAGACAATACCATGTAAAACTTAAAGTTTGGAAAATCTTTTTCTAAATCTCTAAAATAGTGGATATAGAATAGTTCAGCTCTAGATCGTCCACCATACCAATAAGTTACCGTTCTACCTGTTTTAAGGGTTTTAAACAGCTCGTATAAGTGCGAACGCATAGGTGCCATTCCTGCCCCACCACCAACGTATAACATCTCTGCTTCAGAATCATTAATAAAGAACTCTCCGTAAGGGCCTGAAATAGTTACTTTATCCCCTACTTTTTGGTTAAAGATGTAAGAAGATACTACTCCTGGGTTTACATCCATCCATGCATTTTTATCTCTATCCCAAGGCGGTGCAGCAACTCTAACGTTTAACATAATGTTTCTTCCTTCAGCTGGGTAAGAAGCCATAGAATAAGCTCTAATTACTTCTTCATCATTTTTCATTACTAAGTCTCTAATCGCAAAAGCTCCTTCCGACCAATCTTTCTCAAATTTATCTGGTTCACCAGGATGGTCTGTTGGATGTGCTTTAATGTCCATCTCAGAAAAATTAACGGTACAAGGTGGTACATTAATTTGAATGTATCCTCCAGCCTTATAGTCCATATCTTCTGGGATTTCTATAATAAATTCTTTAATATAAGTAGCAACATTATAGTTAGAAACTACTGTTGCTTCAAATTCTTTAATCCCTAAAATTTCAGCTTCAATCTCCACCTCCATATCTTCCTTCACCTTAACCTGACACCCTAACCTATGATTAGTTGCAATTTCTTTTCTAGAAAAAGAAGGCTCTTCTGTTGGTAGTATTGATCCACCACCACTATGTACTTGACAAATACATTGAGAACAGGTTCCACCACCACCACAAGCTGAAGGTAAATAGATTCCGTTTTCACTTAGCGTAGATAATAGATTACCTCCTCCATTAACTTCCAACACTTTATCTCCATTAATGGTGATTTTAATTTTACCTGAAGGCATCAATTTTGCCTTAGCAAACAATAACACGCTTGTTAATACAATTACTACAACAAAAAATACAATGATTGCTATTACTATTAATTTAATATCCATAATGTCTACCTTATACTATTATTAAAGTTCAAACCCTAAAAATCCTAAAAACGCTAATCCCATAAGACCTGTTAGAATAAATGCCATACCTACTCCTCTTATTGGAGCAGGAATATGAGAGTATTTAATTTTTTCTCTAATTGCTGCAATTAATACAATGGCTAAAAACCATCCAAAACCAGATCCTAATCCATAAACTGTAGCTTCTCCAATGTTAGCAAATTGCTTTTGTTGCATAAATAAAGCTGCTCCTAATATGGCACAGTTTACTGCTATTAATGGTAAGAAAATACCCAAAGCACCATATAATGCCGGAGAGAACTTTTCTACCAACATCTCTACCAACTGTACTATTGATGCAATTACTGCAATAAACATAATAAAACTTAAAAAGCTTAGATCCATTGTAGCATACTCATCACCTAACCAAGTTAAAGCACCTTCTTTCAATACATACTCTTCCAACAAGTAATTGATTGGAATAGTAACTACCAATACAAATATTACTGCCATTCCTAAACCAACAGCTGTTTTTACTGTTTTTGATACCGCTAAATATGAACACATTCCAAAAAAGAAGGTGAAAATCATGTTATCGATAAAAGCACTTTTAATAAATATGTTAATATATTCCATTATAATCTTTTTATATTAAATCTCTTAATCTTCTATTAATGCTGGTGTTCTTGCTTTCTGAACCCAGATATATATTCCTACTAAAAATAATGACGAGGGTGGTAATAACATTAATCCGTTATCCATATAATCCATTGCATATAAACCAGTCATTTCGGTAGAATTACCAAATATCTCTAACTTACCTAAACCTGGTATAGTTAATGAACCCGAACCGAACAGTTCTTTAAAGAAAGCTACTACAATTAATACTACTCCGTAACCAATTCCATTTCCTAAACCATCTAATGCAGATGCCCATGATTTGTTACCTAAAGCAAAGGCTTCTAAACGACCCATAATAATACAGTTGGTAATAATTAAGCCAACAAATACCGATAGTTTTTTAGATACATCATATACATAAGCTTTAAGAATTTGATCGACTATAATTACCAATGCAGCAACAATTACCAATTGCACAATAATTCTAATTTTACCAGGAATGATGTTTCTCATTAATGAGACCAATACATTTCCAATAATTAATACCGCTGTTACAGCGATAGACATAATTATTGCATTATCCATTTGTACGGTAACTGCCAATGCCGAACAAATACCCAATACCTGTATGGTTACTGGATTGATATTATTCAACGGCTCAGTAATTAACGCTCTATTCTTTTTAGAGAATAATGGTTCTGATTTTTTTTCTTCGCTCATAGCTATTTCTTAAAATATCTTTATTTAATAAACCCCGGAGTGTTCTTTATAAACTTGTAATATACTGCCAAGTTTCTTCCCAACATTTCATCTACTCCTACTCCAGTAAAAGTTGCCCCACTAATACCATCAACTTGATGATTGTTTTTGTCCTTACCAGGTTTTAATACTTCTATTCGAATAAATTCTCCACCTTCTTCAATTGTTTTTCCAATAAACTGCTTCTCAAACCAAGTCTCATTGATTTTAGACCCTAATCCTGCAGTTTCTGTTTTGTGATCAAACACAGAACCTGTGATGGTTTTTCCATCAGAAGAAACACCTAAGTAACCCCAGATGTCATCCCAAAGTCCTTTACCACTTGCTGAAAGCACATAGTAAGTTTTACCATCATTCTCACACACGAATATAGGAAAATGGATATCAGTTGAGCTCGACAATGCTTTTTCTAGTCCAGCCTCATCACCCTTATTGT
>JAESUI010000010.1 GCA_016763135.1 Flavobacteriales bacterium | reverse complement strand
TAGCAGGTAATATTATTGTTCGTCAGAGAGGTACTAAGCACAATCCAGGTGTAAATGTAGGTATTGGTAAAGACCATACTTTATTTGCATTGGTTGATGGTGTAGTTGCTTTCAAGAAAAAGAGAAATAATAAGTCCTATGTTTCAGTTGATCCAATAACTGCATAATAAGATTTATTTACGATTGTATTATATAACTCCTGTATCTAAGTTTTAGATACAGGAGTTTTTGTTTTTATAAGTCACTAATCCCTATTTTTGTGGATAGGGATTAAAAATTAATTAAATAGAATGTTACAAACCACATATATAAGAGAGAACAAGGAACTAATTATAGAACGTTTCAAAAAAAGAAATTTTGAAGGAGAAGCAATCATTAATCAAGTTTTAAAATTAGATGATGACAGAAAATCTACTCAACAAAAATTAGATGCTCAACTGGCTGAAGGTAATAAGTTAGCTAAAGAGATAGGGGAGCTTTTTAAGGCAGGGAAGCATGAGGAAGCAAATAATATAAAGGAACAAACTAAAACCCTCAAAGAAAGTGGTAATATTCTTAAAGAAGAGCAGAATAAAATAGCAGAGGAATTAAAGGGCTTACTTTATCAATTGCCAAATGTGCCAAACGAAATTGTACCACAAGGTAAAAGTGATGCTGATAATGAGATAATTTTAGAAAATGGAGAGTTGCCTATTTTAACTGAGAATGCAATTCCTCATTGGGAATTAGCAAAAAAATATAATATTATTGACTTTGAGTTAGGTGTTAAGGTTGCAGGAGCTGGATTTCCATTTTATATTGGTCAAGGAGCAAGATTGCAACGAGCTTTAATTAATTTTTTCTTAGATGAAGCTCGTGATGCTGGATACAAAGAGATAATACCACCTCTTATGGTAAATGAGGCTTCTGGAATTGGAACAGGACAGTTACCTGATAAAGAGGGGCAAATGTATTACATGAAAGTTGATGATTTATACATGATACCAACTGCGGAGGTCCCTATTACAAATATGTATAGAGATGTAATTGTTAAGGAAGAAGACTTTCCTATTAAAATGACAGGATACACACCTTGTTTTAGAAGAGAGGCAGGTTCTTACGGTAGTGATGTTAGAGGGTTGAACAGGTTACATCAATTTGATAAGGTTGAAATTGTTCAAATTGAACATCCAGAAAAATCTTATGAAACATTAGATGTAATGGTTGAACATGTAAAAAGTTTATTAGAAAAATTAGAATTACCTTTTCGCGTATTGAAATTATGTGGTGGAGATTTAGGTTTTACAGCAGCATTAACATTTGATATGGAAGTATATTCTGCTGCTCAAGATAAATGGTTAGAAGTAAGTTCTGTCTCTAATTTTGAATCTTTTCAAGCAAACAGATTAAAATGTAGGTATAAAGATGAGAATGGTAAAACACAGTTAGTTCATACACTAAATGGAAGTGCCTTAGCGTTACCAAGGATATTAGCAGCATTGTTAGAGAACAATCAAACTGATGATGGTATTAAAATCCCAAAAGTATTAATACCTTATACTGGATTTGATTTAATAAACTAAGAAAATGAAAAAATACATATTATTCATTATAATAACTGGTTTGAGTTTTAGCGCCTGTAATAATCCTAATCAAAAAGAGATAGGGGAAGTAGAAGCTTTACTCGCTATAATTGAAGAAACTGAAAAATCATTGTTATCCATTGATACTTCTGCTGTTTTTATGGCAAAAAGACAAATGGATAAAGACATGGCTGAAATTAGTATGATTAATGATACACTAACAAGGGAAGAAGCTTTTAAGTTAGATGATATTTTTGGGAGTAAAAAGAGATTACAATCAATAATGATGAATTATCCTGGGCTTATTCGTCAAATTGAATTTTCTAAAACTCAATTAAATAATTTGAAGCAAGATTTAGAAAATGGATTGGTTAAAAAAGAAGCTTTTAAAGCTCACTATGCGTTAGAACAAGCTGAAGTAATGACATTAAATGTACAAGTAAATAAAACAATAGGTGGCTTAGATTTTGCTTTAGAAAAATTAAAATCTGATAGGCCTCTATTGTTAGAACTTATTGAAAATAAAAAGCTGAAAGCAGCTGATAATGAATAATGTGTTCAAAATATTACTCACCTTATCTATTGTTGTAGTATCTATAACAAATGGATTTGCTCAAAAAAATACTGATAGCAAATTAGCTGCTCAATTTTACGCTAATAAAGAGTATGATAAAGCGATAGTTTATTATCAGAAACTATTTGATAAAACTCAATCACCTGTATATTATGTTAGGTTATTGAATTGTTTAACCGAGTTGAAGGAATATAAAAATGCTGAAAAATTAATTAAGCGTCAAATTAAAAGGCATTCATATCAATTAGAGTTTCATACAGATTTAGGAAATCTTTATAGTATTTCAAATCAAAACTCAAAAAGTAAACAGGCTTATGATAAAGCTTTAAAATTATTATCGCCAAACAATCAACAGATAATTGATTTAGCCAATGGATACTTAAAATATAAAGAGTCTGAATATGCAATTCAGACTTATTTGAAAGGACGAAGACTATTAAAAGGGAGTTATCCTTTTAATTTTGAATTGGCTCAAGTTTATAATTTTCAAGGAAATACAGAGGCAATGCTTAATGAATATCTAAATCTTTTAGCATATCAAGAGTCATACATACAAAGTGTTCAGAATGCCTTACAAACTACATTGGTTAATGATGGTTCTGGAGATAAAAGAACCTTGTTAAAAACATTATTGATTAAAAAAATTCAGAAAAATTCTGATAAAAAAGTGTTTTCTGAAATGTTGATATGGGTATATATTCAAGAAAAGAATTTTAATGGAGCTTTTATTCAAGCCAAAGCATTAGATAAAAGACAGAAGGAGCGTGGTAAGAGAATTATGGCTTTAGCAAGTTTAAGTGTAGAAAATGAAGATTATGAGGTGGCAATAAAATGTTATAACTATGTAATTGCTAAAGGCGATAACAACTACTATTACATCATTAGTAAAATGGAATTAGTAAATGTTTACAATCAAAAGATTGTAAACTCTAATAATTATAATGAAGATGATTTATTAAGTCTCGAAAAAACCTATCAATCTACTATTCTAGAATTAGGTGAATCGGCATCTACAGCTCCTTTGTTAAGAGGTTTGGCTCGCTTACAAGCATTTTATTTACATGATACGGAAAAAGCAATAGAATTATTGAATGAAATAATTGCAATACCAAGATTAAAGCCTCATGATAAAGCCAGTGCCAAAATAGAATTAGCAGATGTCTTATTGTTTACTGGAAAAATTTGGGAAGCCTCATTGTTATATTCACAAGTTGAGAAAGCATATAAATATGACCAATTAGGAGAAAGGGCAAAATTCAAAAATGCTAGAATTTCTTTTTATACTGGTGATTTTTCTTGGGCAAAAACACAGTTAGATGTGTTGAAAGCATCAACTTCAAAATTGATTGCTAATGATGCTATGCAACTATCAATTACAATTACAGATAATATTGGGATAGACACTACAGAAGCGCCATTGTTGATGTTTGCCACGGCAGATTTATTGGCTTTTCAGAATAAAAATGAAGAAGCGATGTGGATGCTTGATTCCCTGAAATTAGCTTACCCAAATCATACTATTGCAGATGATATATTGTATAAACGTTATCAAATTAATTACAAACAAAAGAAATTTGAAGTCGCAGCTCAAAATTTAGAGGCTATTGTTAAGGATTATTCTTTTGATATATTAGCTGATGATGCAATTTATAATTTAGCATTATTGTATGATAACCAGTTAGATGATAAGAAAAAAGCTGCTGAGTTTTACAAGAAAATAATGTTCGATTACCAGAGTAGTATCTATGTAGTAGATTCTAGAAAACGTTATAGAGAGTTAAGAGATGAGATTAAAATTATTAAGATAGAAGATGATGTATTAGAATTTGAAGCCAATTAAATGAGCCTAATTGCTTGGTTAGAAAACAACATGCTTTCTTGTCCTTACAAGAAGAATTTTGGGTTTGATTGTTTTGGTTGTGGTATGCAACGTTCTATTCTTGAACTATTCAAAGGGAATTTAGTAGAAAGCTTTTATTTTTATCCAGCACTAATTCCAATGGTTCTTTTATTTATATTTTTAATTGTACACCTTATTTTTAAGTTTAAGAATGGAGGAACTTGGCTTAAATACCATTTCATTTTTGTAGTTGCCATAGTAGTTCTTAACTTTATAGCTAAGTTAGTTTATCATTGATATGAAAATTTTAACAGCACAACAGACAAGAGATGCGGATGCTTATACCATTCAAAAGGAACCCGTAAAATCTATTGATTTAATGGAAAGAGCTTCTCAAAGATGTGTAGAATGGCTAGCTAACAAATATAATACATCAATTAGTTTTACGTTGTTTTGTGGGGTTGGTAATAATGGAGGAGATGGGTTAGCTATTGCCAGAATGTTACAACAAAAAGGCTATGAACTAACGTTGTATATTGTTCATTTTTCTGATAAACATACTGCTGATTTTGACACTAATTTGGATAAGGCTAAATTCTTAGGAATAGAACCTGTTTTTTTAACTGAAAAAGATTTTCAATTTACAATTGCTCTGAATTCGGTTGTTGTTGATGCTATTTTTGGCTCTGGTTTAGCTCGGCCAATTGATGGTTTTATTGCCGAAATAGTTCAAGAAATAAATAGGTTCGAATCAGATGTTGTTGCTATAGATATGCCTTCTGGATTGTTTAGCGAAAGTAATGTAGATAACATTTCAGAAAATATAATAAATGCCGTCTACACACTTACTTTTCAGCAGCCAAAGTTAACGATGCTTTTTCCAGAAAATTATTCCTACGTTGGCGATTTTGAAGTATTAGATATTGGTTTACATAAAGATTTTTTGAATGAGGTTAAGACTAGAAATTATTATGTAACTCCTGATTATATAAAATCTATTTTGCATCAACGAAATAAATTTTCACATAAGGGAACCTATGGTCATGTATTATTAATTGCTGGTAGTGAAGGTAAAATGGGAGCAGAGGTGTTATCTGCAAAGGCTTGTTTGAGAGCTGGTGTTGGATTGTTAACAGTTCAAATCCCTAAAAAAGGATTAGACATTATGCAAACAGCAATTCCAGAAGCCATGTGTATTACTGATGATGCGGATGATTGTATTTCTGTATTAATAGATATTGAGCCATATAATGCTGTAGGTATTGGACCAGGCTTAGGGAAGTTACCTCAAACTCAAAAAGTATTAAAATTTTTAATTCAAAATTCTAATAATCCTATAGTTGTAGATGCAGATGCGTTGAATATTCTTTCAGAAAATCTAACGTGGTTATCATTTTTGCCTTCAGAAAGTATTCTTACTCCGCATCCTAAAGAGTTTGAACGGTTGTTTGGCAAATGGAGTAATGATGAAGAGCGATTAGAAAAACAAAAACAAGCTTCTCTTAAAAACAATGTTATTATCGTTTTAAAAGGAGCTAATACTTCAATCTCTTTACCAGATGGAAATGTTTATTTTAATTCTACTGGAAACCCAGGGATGGCTACTGCGGGTAGTGGAGATGTGCTTACGGGTATTTTAACGAGTTTATTAGCCCAAGGTTATAATTCAAAAGAAACGGCTATTCTTGGTGTTTATTTACACGGGTTGTCTGGCGATATAGCAGAAACTAATGTTGGAATTAATTCTATGATAGCAAGTGATATTATTGATTATATTCCAATGGCATACAAACATTTAGAAAAGTAAGAATATACTCAGCATAAATGCTACTGATTAAATATATTTTTTTGGTACATTTGTTTTCAATAAAAATTATATATGAATTTAGAATCAATTATTTCAATTACCGGTAAGCCGGGATTATACAAAGTACTTTCTCAAATTAAAAATGGTTTAATTGTAGAATCATTGATTGATGGAAAAAGAACGCCTGTTCATGCATCCGATAAAGTGAGTGCATTAACTGATATTAGTATTTACACTTATGAAAGTGATATTCCTTTGTCAGATATTTATGATAAGATTTATAAAAAAACTGGAGGAAAACCTGCTATTGATCATAAAGCAAAACCAGAGGAATTAAGGAGTTATTTGAAGGAAATGGTTGAAGATTTTGATCAAGATAGAGTTTATCATTCTGATTTAAAAAAGTTGTTTCAATGGTTTAATTTGTTGGCAGAGAACAATTTATTGAAGCAAGATGAAAAAGATGATAAGAAAGATAACAAGAAAGATGACGTTTCTAAAAAGGAAACTAAACCAAAAAAAGTAGCTGTTAAAAAACCAGTTGCACCTAAACATTCTCCTAAACCAAGAGGAGCAAAGGGAGGTTCTCAAACATCTATGCCTTCTAAAAAAGGAGGGTAATAATTACATAATAATATGAAAAAACCGAACTAGAAATAGTTCGGTTTTTTTGTGCACTAAAGTTTTATGTAAAGTCTTAGAATTTGTGAAGTATTACATCTTTACTACCTTTATAAACTACATCCACAAAAACACCTATCATGAAAATTAAATCAACCTTCTTTGCACTTTTAATTATTATAAGTGTCCAATCTTTTGGGCAGGAATTAATTACGATGTTTCAGAAAGGGAGATATTGGGGAGTGATTGATAT
>JAESUI010000089.1 GCA_016763135.1 Flavobacteriales bacterium | reverse complement strand
TTTGATTTATGAATGAATACCTTGATGCAGACAATGATAATTTAAGTTCTACCGAAAAAGAACTTGAAAAGGTATTGAGACCACTTTCATTTGATGATTTTACGGGGCAAGAAAAAGTAGTTGAGAATTTAAAAGTATTTGTAGCTGCTGCTGACCAAAGAGGTGAAGCCTTAGATCATGTATTACTTCATGGCCCTCCAGGATTAGGGAAAACAACTTTAGCACATATTATTGCCAACGAATTGAATGTTGGATTTAAAGTAACATCAGGGCCAGTTTTAGAGAAGCCAGGAGATTTAGCAGGATTGCTAACGAACTTGGAAGAAGGAGATGTTCTTTTTATTGATGAAATACATCGATTATCTTCGGTTATAGAGGAATATTTATATTCTGCAATGGAAGATTATAAGATTGACATTATGATTGATACAGGTCCAAACGCGAGAAGTGTTCAGATAGAGCTCAATCCATTTACCTTAATTGGTGCAACTACTCGTACAGGTTTGTTAACATCTCCATTAAGAGCTCGTTTTGGAATTACATCTAGATTAGAGTATTATGATGCCCATTTATTAGAAACAATAATTAAGCGTTCGGCTAATATTCTTAATGTAGGTATTGATGATAATGCGGCTGCAGAAATTTCTAGAAGAAGTAGAGGGACACCCCGTATTACAAATTCTTTACTGCGGAGAGTTCGGGATTTTGCACAAGTAAAAGGAGATGGGAGGATTAATAAAGAGATATCACTCTTTGGTTTAGATGCATTAAATGTAGATAAACATGGATTAGATGATATGGATAATAGAATACTATTAGCCATTATTGATAAATTTAAAGGAGGACCTGTTGGTTTAACTACAATTGCAACTGCAGTTAGTGAAGAAGCAGGAACCATCGAAGAAGTGTATGAACCATTTTTAATTAAAGAAGGTTTCTTAATGCGTACACCAAGAGGAAGAGAAGCTACAGAAAAAGCTTACTTGCATTTGGGTAAAATAAAGGGGCCTGATCAAGGGGCTTTATTTTAAAATAAATGACTTCCATTAAAACTAAATATACTCAACAAATTAAAACCGAAGCCAGTCGCTTGGGTTTTTCTTTTTGTGGCATTTCTAAAGCTGGATTTTTAGAAGAAGAAGCACCACGATTAGAAAAATGGTTAAATCAAAACATGCATGGAGAAATGCATTACATGGAAAATCATTTTGATAAAAGATTAGATCCTACATTATTAGTTGAAGGCTCTAAATCGGTCATATCTTTATTATTTAATTATTATCCAGAACACCAACAAAAAGAAGATACCCTAAAAATTTCCAAATATGCTTATGGTGAAGATTATCATTTTGTAATAAAAGACAAATTAAAGGCTGTCGTTCATTTTATTACTGACAATATTGGAGAAATTAATGCTCGTGTTTTTGTTGATTCTGCACCAGTTTTAGATAGGGCATGGGCCAAAAAAAGTGGGTTGGGCTGGATAGGGAAAAACGGAATGCTAATCAATAAGGAGCAAGGATCTTTTTTCTTTTTGGCAGAAATAATCTTGGATTTAGAGTTAGATTATGATAACCCAGTAACAGATCATTGTGGTACTTGCACAGCATGCATAGATGCTTGCCCAACTGAAGCAATTTTACCAAATAAAGTAGTGGATGGTAGTAAATGCATTTCCTATTTTACGATTGAATTAAAAGATGAAATTCTTCCAAAAGAAGTAAAAGGAAAGTTTGATGATTGGGTTTTTGGTTGCGATATCTGTCAGGATATTTGCCCTTGGAATCGTTTTTCTTTAGTGCATAATGAGCCAAAATTTACTCCAAATGAAAAACTAATCAATTTTTCTAAAACTGAATGGAAAGAATTAACGGAAGAAATATTTCAAGAAATTTTCAAGAAATCAGCAGTAAAACGGACTAAATTTAAAGGGTTAAAACGAAACATTGATTTCATCTAATTTCCCCATCGATAAGTTTCATTCTCAATTTCCATTAAATCTAATACTCTATCAACAACTGTTTTTGCAACCTCTTCAATGGTTTTAGGTCGACTATAAAATGAGGGTGTAGCTGGGCAAATGATTCCTCCAGCTTCAGTTATTAGCTTCATATTATTGATATGAATTAAACTATATGGAGTTTCTCTTGCCACTAAAATTAGTTTACGTCTTTCTTTTAAAATCACATCAGCAGCACGAGTGAGTAAATCACTAGAAATTCCATTTGCTATTCTGCCCAATGTACCCATAGAACAAGGAATAACTACCATAGTGTCGTATTTTGCTGATCCCGAAGCAAAAGGGGCGTTAAAGTCATTTTTGTTATAAAATGTAAAAGGATAGTTGTTATAATCTTCATTTTCTAACTCGGTGTTCCATACAATTTTGGCATTGTCAGATAGTAAAATCCCGATTTCAAGATTGTTTTTTTTAGACAATACATCCAATAGCATTTTAGCATAAATACTTCCAGAAGCACCTGTAATCGCAATAATTATTTTTCTTTTAACTGGCATTTTTTTCTTTTCCAAATTGATATCTAATAGAAAGATTTAAATCTACGTTGTACCAACCTCGGTTAAATAATTTATTTAAAATACCAACATTTTGATCAAGATTTTCAAAATCTCGTATTGGAATAATGGAATTTTTTGATCGGAAATTGAAAAGAAAATGTTCATTTAATTGGTAGTAAAGCCCTACTAATCCTCCAAAATCATATCCTTTAAAAGGGTATTGATTAACCTGTCTCTCCCCAAATTCATCCTCTAAATGATAGCTTAAAAATTTACTGTAATAAAGGCCAGCTTCTATTTTAAATTTATGATAGTTATACCTTAAAGCAACAGGAATTTCAATATAGTTAAGGTTTAAACTAAATTTATCGTAATCTCCTTTATCTGGATGGGCTGCTTTAAAACTTCCTTTATTAATAAAGTAAATATCAAATTGTACTGACATTTTTTCTGATAAGTTGGTATTAACAAAACCTCCAGCTATAATTCCTAATTTATTATATCCTCCATAGCCATCTCCTTCTACTTGAGCGCCACTTATTCCTAATACTACTCCTGTTTTAAACACTTGAGCAGTAGAAGTAAAACACCCCAATAAAATGATACATAATATGCTTAAATAAATTCTCATTAATCAAATTTAATAAAAAAGTCCACAGTTAGCTAACTGTGGACTTTTTTCAATTTAAATAATTTGTTACTCTATAACATGTAATTCTTCTGCTTGAATAATTTCATAGTCAGGGCTTGATTTATAGATGTGTGCGATAACGATACAATTATCTTTATTCCAATTAGTAGGTAGAATAATTGCTGCTTCTTGAGTATCTGTATCGCCTAAATTAGAAGTTGGGATTGGAGACCCCCAAGTACCATTTATAGTTTCCCTAAAAACATGGCGATGAGTATAAAATTGAGTATGTACTCCATTATCTAATTGCCAATCAACAACACTATCTTCAACTAAATAAAGTTGAAGATTAAAGTTCCCAGTTTCAGAAGAAAGCCATTCTGTATTTACAACTGCTTTTACAGTTCTAGTAGAGTCATCGTATAAAACAGAAAGCCCGATACTCACTTTGGGAGCATCACCCATTATCGACATAAAATCAGCATCCCATTGTGATAAACCTGTAATACTTGCACTATTAATTCTTGAAACTGTTGCTGCAGGGTTTGAAGCAACACCAAAAGTAGAATAATAGGAAGTTCCAGGAGTAGTTCTGAAATCTGTGGTGTAATCAAAAGCTAAATCTCCATTTATATCTGTACCTGTAAGAGGGTCAGCAAATCCACCCGCATGAATTGACATTGGTATCAATTGGTTGCCATAAATGGAATCGAGTCTTTCTATTTCTCTAGAACCATCAGGACAAAATGTACATAAATGCCCAGTAAATTCTTCAATTAATATTTTTCTCATTCCTGGGGTTGATACGACATAAGCAGAATCTTCAAAGCTAATTCCATCCAAATTAACAACGTTGTCAGGAATAGGGTTGTCTATTTTATCACAGCTAGATATAATAACTATACTAGCTATAAAAGGGATAAATATTTTTTTCATATTAAATAATGTTAATTAAAAACTACTAGTTATACTTAGTGTTAATCCACTGGCTGCTGGAACATTTCTACAAACACCACCTATGCAAAATATACCTGCACGCTGTTTTCCATAGCCTAGTGCAATTCGATTACCCCCTTTGACGTAGCCAACTGAAGCAAAATAATAATGAATTTTTTTCTCTTTATATTTATTGCCATAATTATATTGATCCATTACAGCAACAAACCAATGTGGAGAGAAGGTGTATTCTAACAAGACTGTTGCCCAGTCTTGTTGATCTTGTTTGGTAAATAAGCCTTGAAACTCAGCTCTAATGGCATGCTTTTTCTTAAACTTATAAGTTACATCAATAACACCAATATTGGCATAAACGGTAGGGTAATCAACAGCTGGTTTTCCTTGTATTACAGCTTGGTTAAAAACCATATTTGAATAAGTGAAAATGGCTTTTACTTTTTTGCTAAATTTCTTAGTAATTTCTATGTTTATTTCTTCATAATATTTCTCATCACCAACTGCAAATAGGTTAGAGGTATATCCCATTTGGGTAGTGTCTCCGGCTGGCAAAGCGGTAGAGTCAATATTGTAAACAGTAGAATAGTTTAATAATATGCTCGTGCCATATTTACCTCCTAGAAATGATCCTTTTTTAAACTTTTTTACCATCTCCCCTTGAAATGCAACTTCTCCGTTGGGCTGAGTAGCATAAGGGTATAAGGTGGCCAATAAATTGTAAGCATGTTGCCTTGTTAATGCAGGTAAATAGTTTATTTGTAAGTCTATTAATGAAGCATTTCTGTCAGACCTAAAACTCATGTTGTCGACACCTTTTGCAGATAATGTTAATCCAAAACCTTTTGTAGAGTAGGTCGTTTGAGCAAAAAAAGCTTCGCCTTCTTTATAAATAAAGTTATTATCAGCCGAAGGATCATTGATTTTTTTAGCATACTCACCGTTGAAACTTACTTTTCCTCTTCTTATATCAAATCTACCTGAATAAGCCCCTACATTTTCTGGTAAGTTATATTGTGAACTTTGGTCTGCTTGAAACTTACTGATAAAACTACCTCCTAATGTAACTTTAGTTTTACTGTCTTTTAATGCCCCTCCAAGAAAATCATTAATCATTAATTCTCCATCAATACCTCTTAAAATTCCTTCTCCATATTCAAAATATAAACGTTGCTTTCCTATTATTCCTTTAACATTTAATCCTTCTGTTATTTTGTAATTAATTCGTATTCCATCCATAACATTATCATAACCTAACCCTCTTGCTTCATAGGTTCTAAAGATTAATCCATTACCAAATTGCTCGTAATAATTACCTACAGTTACACTCATTTTCTCTTTTGTAAATGAAGCATACCTATAGCCTATACCATTTCCTTTGTATTTTGTTGGGTATCCTAAAAGCGGGTTTAAATAACTTTCATATCTAAAACCGGCTGAAAAATTCCCATTGATATAATTGATATTAGCAAATGCATTCATTAGAACATCTTCAGGAACCTCCGATGCCCCGATTAAGCTATCTTCTTGATAGTATTGCATGTCTAGTTGAAAATTCCCATGCACTTCCCCTCTGGAAAGGATTTGATCTAACTTCTGTGCAGATAAATTATTAGAAAATGCTAATACTAGTATAAAACTTAATGTTTTAAGTGTTGTTAAATTCATATTAATGAAGTGTCAATGTTAAATTGAGGTATAAAAATAAGCCCGAAGTTATAAATAATCCGGGCTTATTCTATTTATTATTGAATTCTTATTTTTTAGAGTTTAACTCTTCTCCTGCAGCAAGTTTTTTAACTGCTTCATATAGTTCATCCTCATCTCCTTCTGAATAAGAATTATGTTGCCATACAATTTCACCTTTACCATTTACTAAAAAAGTGTGAGGTACATTGTTAACATTTAAGGCTCTTTTAAAATCTTGATTTGAGTCAATATAAACTTCATACTCCCATCCTTTACCATTAACATAAGGTGCAACTTTTCCAGAATTCCTAGCATCATCAATAGAAATAGCTATTAACTTAACACCAGTTTCCTCTACCCAGTCCTCATAAACATCTGCAATATTGTTTAGCTCTCTTTTACAAGGGCTACACCATGTTGCCCAAAAATTAATAATCATGGGTTTACCATCATTATTAAAACTTGAAGTGTTAACTGTTTTTCCCTCTAAGTTTTTTAAATTAACAGAAGGGATAGTTCTTGTTTCGTTTGGACTAGTGAAGGCAAAGCTTGCAATGATAAGAATAGATAATAAAGTTAATTTTTTCATTTCGAATTTTGTTATAAAAAAGAATCAGTAGCGATTTGACAAATATGATGCCACACTACTGATTCTTGTGTTTTAAAAGTTATTATTTAAGTAATGAAACTTTTTTAGTAATTAAGTTGTCACCAACAGTAAGATTTACAAAGTAAATACCATTTGGTAATTCAGTTCCATCAAAAACTATTTTTTGACTTCCTGAATTCATTGTTTTTGTACCATTAGAGAATACTAAACTTCCCATAGTATTATAAACTTCCATAGTAACTGAAGTTGATTCAGTTAAGTTGAAAGATATAGTAGCAACATCATTTGTTGGATTTGGATATATAGATATACTGTTTTCAGTAATAACCTCATCAACACCAGTAATAGAAGTTAACTCAAAAGGCTCTCTATCATCACCTCCATATTGCCCATTATTGAAGAATACTTGTGTGCCACCAGTATTTTCAAACGTAACATTACCAGCTCCATAGCCAGCATTAATACCATCACCATATGCATCGTAAATGTTAAAAGTATAACATCCAGTATTTGACAATGTGATACTATGGTTGTTTGCTAAAGTACCATTAGAACCTAAATCAGCATATGGTCCACCAGTACCACCTGGAACAGGGTTTCCGGTTGCATCGTCAATAAGATCCCATGTAATCTCAGAACCATATCTATCTTGTAAAACGATTAAATTGTATGCAGTACCTGTAGCTGTAGAGTTAGTGTTGGTAACATTAGTTTTAGTTCCGCTGTTATCTGCCATATCCCCATCTGGACCACTATTTACATCAGTAATAGTTACATTAATTGTATTGTTTCCTATATCGGTAAAAGAGATAGCATTTAATACAACTTCCTCTTGAGCTAATGAAGCTAAACTACCTGTCCAATTAAAAATTTGTGGAGTACCTCCATTAACATCATAAGAAATGGTAGCAGCAGTCATAGTTGCTGAACCAAAATTTTGAATATTAACTGTTGGTGTTACTGTAGACCCACAAACAACATCATAAGAAGTTACGGTCTTTAATCTTGCATTGTTAGAAAAATTTAACCCTGTATAAGTAATAGGTCCGTCATCACCTGTAATGATTTCTTGTTGTCCTTCTACGATGAAAGCAATAATTTTAAGCTCACCCAATTCAAGTGGAACACCATTAATATCAGCTGGTAAAGTCCAAGTGTATTGTTTCTGAACTAATGTTCCCATAGAGGTAGTAGTAATTACATCTCCCCATTGTCCTGTCATTAAATGTCTTAACATTTTATTGTGCTGATAGTTTCCGTTTGGTTGAATCATTGCAGGATAAAAAGAAGCACCACCAGTTTGTGGTCCTTCAAGTCCATTTTGAGTAACAGCAACATTAATGTTCATTGATCCTGGAGCACCAACTCCAGTAAAATAAGCTTCAACATCAACTGTTAACAATCTTGTATTTACATCAAGAGTTCCTTCACATGCTACATTTACATATGATGATTGAGATATGTTTTGACCTGATGCGGTTGACCAATCTCCTCTACTCATTGCAGTTCCACTTCCTTGTTGCATACCAGAGAATAAATGTCTGTTAATAGTCCCTGCTGGATATCCAGTTAATCCTGATTGACCAGCAATTGCTGTACCAAAAGAAGTTCTAAAATCTGGTTCTCCTGCATTTGGGTTTGCATAACTTCCTGTATGTATATTAATAACGAATACATCACCAGGATTTGCTGCCATCATTTGGTCAGCTCTTTTGTGACCATCAGGGCAATATGTACAGTGGATACCTGTGAACTCTTCAAGTATTGTGTTTTTGTTTTCAGGCGTTGTACTAACAGGTAGTTGAGCAAATGCTCCTAGCCCTGTTGCGAGACCTAAAGTAGTAAGTAGTATTTTTTTCATAATAATTAAGTATTTAGTGTTGTTTGATAATTTTAAATTTCAGTTCAAATTTATCCAAATGTCGCCTTTTATACATCTTGTTATTTTATTACTATTGGATTCCTATTGTTTTTCTCTTTGTCTTTTTAACGTCACTTAAGATAAAATGGAATGATTAAATGTTTAAATTTGGACTAACAATTTAAACTTATAATTATGATAAAAAAGATACTCTTTATAGTCGCTGTGATTAGCACAAGCTCTTTAATTGCTCAAAACCTTGAGCTGCAAGACATAAATAATAATACGATAGCTGGAGGAACTCATTATATATATGATACTGGGATTAATATGGCGGAAACTAAGTTTCATGTTGAAAATAGTTCAGCAAGCCCTATAAATTTTGATATTTCTGTATGGGAAATGGCAAATTCTACTGCTACTGATTGGCAAGTTTGTTTTGGTGTAAACTGTTATATTGCTAATAATTCTGTATCAACTGCTCAAACATTTTCTTCTGCTACAGCTCCTGCTGGAGGAACCTATAATGATTCTAAAGTTGCTCCATTTTCATTTGGATGGTCTGCTGGAGATTGGGGAGTATGGAGAATGAGAGTGACTGATGTTTCAAATTCTTCAGATTCTTCTACAGCATATATTGTTTGGACAATGGGCGGAACATTTGCTGGAGATCAAAATGCTAATACAATAGTAGATGGTTCTGAAATTGCAGGTGATATAAATGGAAACGGAACAATAGATTCTGGCGAAATTACTGGAGACATGAATGGTGATGGAGTTATTAATCCATGGGAAGTTTCTGGTGACGCAAATGGTAATGGATTTATTGATAATGGAGAAGTATTATCAACAATTGAGCTTGCAAAAAACAGTGTTACGATTAAAGCATATCCAAATCCTGTTTCTAGTAATTTAACAATAAACTATTCTATAGAAGGAAATGTAGATAATGCAAGAGTAGATGTTTATGATGTGCTAGGTCAAGTGGTTAGTACTTATAAGTTGTCAAATAATAAAGGACAATTAAAAGTAAATGTAGATGCTTTAACTTCTGGAGTTTATTTTTATGCTATCAAAGTAAATGATGAAACTATTAGAACAGAAAGAGTAATCGTTAAATAATAGATTGCTTTAATAATTTATTTGCGAGTATTGGAATTCCAATACTCGCTTTTTCTTTTATAATTGTTAAATTTTTAATGCTTGCCGTAGATAGAACATCTTTTGGGTCTATTAAATAGTTGGAGCAACTATTAGGTACAAAATCTACAATGTTCGCAGCAGGGTAAACAGTCAAAGATGTTCCTATTATAATTAGGATATCAGCATCTTTGCAAAGCTCTTCAGCTAATATCATATTAGGTACAGCTTCTCCAAACCAAACAATATCTGGTCTTAATTGAGAGTTGTTTTCACATAAGTCGCCATAATTAAGTTCATGACCCGGAATACGATATTGGTTGCCACTATATGTGCTTCTAGATTTCAATATTTCACCATGTAGATGAAGTATTTTACTAGAACCAGCTCTCTCATGTAAATCATCAATATTTTGAGTGATGATTTCAATATTAAAATTTCTTTCAAGCTTAACTAGCGCTAAATGAGATTCATTTGGAGAAGATTCAATAACTTGTTTTCTTCTCATGTTGTAAAACTCCAATACCATTTTTGGATCCTTTACCCAAGCCTCTGGTGTTGCAACTTCTCTTAAGTCATAATCTTCCCATAAGCCATCGCTGTCTCTAAAGGTTTTTAAACCACTTTCTGCACTAATTCCTGCGCCAGAGAAAACAATAATTTTTTTCATTTAAATTAACCTATTAGGCAATAAATTTATTCATTTTCAATCAATTACAAAAACCTATTTTTTATCTTTAAAAGGGGGCTAATTTTTAGGTGTTTTTTCATTGTTAAAGCCCAAATTTTATTGGTATTTTTACGGGTTTTAGTAGAATAAAATTTATATGGCAAAATCACGTAAAGACATAGAAGCTTTAGAATATCATTCACAAGGTAAACCTGGGAAAATTGAGGTTGTACCAACCAAGCCATATAGTACTCAAAGAGATTTGTCTTTGGCCTACTCACCAGGAGTTGCAATTCCTTGTTTAGAGATTGCAGCAAATAAAGAAGATGTCTATAAGTATACTGCTAAAGGAAATTTAGTTGCAGTTATATCTAATGGAACAGCGGTTCTAGGATTAGGAGATATTGGACCTGAAGCATCTAAGCCTGTAATGGAAGGGAAAGGGTTGTTGTTTAAGATTTTTGCAGATATAGATGTTTTTGATATAGAAATTGATGCTACAGATGTAGATCTTTTTGTAAACACAGTTAAAGCGATATCACCAACTTTTGGAGGAATAAACTTGGAAGACATCAAGGCGCCTGAGTGTTTTGAAATAGAAGAAAGATTGAAAGCAGAATTGGATATTCCTGTAATGCATGATGATCAGCATGGTACTGCGATAATATCATCTGCAGCAATGTTAAATGCTGTAGAATTAACTGGAAAAAAAGTTGAAAACATTAAGTTAGTGGTAAGTGGTGCAGCAGCTTCTGCAATGTCTTGTGTTAAGCTTTATGTTTCTCTTGGTGTTAAAAAAGAGAACATAGTTATGCTGGATAGCAAAGGTGTAATAAGAAAAGATAGAGAAGGGTTGCCAAAAACAAAATTAGAATTTGCAACAGATAGAGATATAAATACATTAGAAGAAGCTATGCTTGATTCAGATATGTTTTTAGGTTTGTCGAGAGGTGGAATTTTATCTGTAGAAATGGTTCAAACAATGGCAAAAGATCCAATAGTATTTGCTTTAGCGAATCCAGACCCAGAGATTCCTTACAAAGATGCTATTGATTCTCGTGAAGATATAATTATTGCAACTGGAAGATCAGACCATCCTAATCAAGTGAATAATGTTTTAGGATTCCCATTTATTTTTAGAGGAGCACTAGATGTTCGAGCTACATGTATAAATGAAGAAATGAAATTAGCTTCAGTTAGAGCGATTGCAGATTTAGCAAAAGAGCCAGTTCCTGAAGTTGTAAATGAAGCTTATCATGAAAAAAATATAGTTTTCGGTAGAGATTTTATTATCCCAAAACCATTAGATCCAAGATTGATTACTATTGTTGCTCCTGCAGTTGCTAAAGCTGCTATTGATTCTGGTGTTGCTCAATTAACTATAGATAATTGGGAGGTTTATGTTGAAGATTTATCTAAACGATTAGGGTTAGATAATAAACTACTTAAGAATATTACTCAAAAAGCAAAAAGAAACCCAAAAACTGTTGTATTTGCAGAGGCGGATAATTATAAAATATTAAAGGCAGCACAAATAGTTTATGAGGAAGGAATTGCTAAACCAATTTTATTAGGAAAGGTTAAAAGAATTCAAGAAGTTATTGATGAATATAATTTAGAGTTAGGCGATATTCCAATAATTGACCCAAGGAGTTCGAGTGAAAAAGTACGAAGAAATAATTTTGCGGAGTTATTGTATAATAAGAGAAAGCGGAGAGGAATAACCCAAACAGAAGCTAGAGAAATGATGAGGAGCAGAAACTATTTTGGTTCTGCGATGGTTGAGGTTGGAGAAGCAGATGCTCTAATTTCTGGATTAACAAGAAGTTATAGAGATACTATTCGTCCTGCATTACAAGTAATCGGCACGGATGATGATGTAACTAAAATAGCAGGGATGTATATTTTGTTTACAAAACAAGGTCCATTTTTCTTTGCAGATACTACTGTAAATGAGAACCCGACAGCCGAAGACATTGTTGATATAACTGCTTTAGTTGCAAAAATTGTTAGGCGATTTAAAATTGAGCCGAAAATAGCGTTGCTTTCTTATTCAAATTTTGGCTCATCAGAAGGTGAAGATCCAATTAAGATGAGAGAAGCAACAAGAATGCTGAAAGAAAAACATCCAGATATAATTGTTGATGGTGAAATACAAGCAAATTTTGCGCTGAATAGAGAATTAAGAGAGCAAATTTTTCCTTTTTCGGAATTAGCAAAAACAAACACCAATACCTTAATATTTCCGAATTTATCATCAGGAAATATTGCATACAAGTTAATGCAAGAGATGGGGAAATCTGAATCTATAGGACCTATTTTGTTAGGAATGAAAAAGCCAGTTCATATTCTTCAGCTCGGAAGCTCAGTAAGAGAAATTATTAACATGGTAACGATTGCAGTTACAGATTCACAAACAAGACTCAATTATGATAGCCCACATTAAAGGAAGATTAATAGAAAAGACACCAACATATGTTGTGATAGACTGTAATGGTGTAGGTTATGAAATTAAAATTTCTCTAAACACTTATTCTAATTTGGGAGACAGTGAAGTTTGTTCTTTGTATACTCATTTTGTAGTAAGAGAAGATGCTCAACT
>JAESUI010000088.1 GCA_016763135.1 Flavobacteriales bacterium | reverse complement strand
GGCTTCACCATTTATTCATTTTGATAATAGAAGCCTTTATTTTTCTTCTAATGGTCATCCAGGTATGGGAGGATTAGATATTTTCATGAGTCAGAAAGATGAGAATGGAGTTTGGTCAATACCTTTAAATTTAGGATATCCAATAAATACATTCAATGAAGAAAATAGTCTGTTGGTTTCGGCAGATGGAAAACTAGCTTATTTTGCCTCTGACAGAGAAGGAGGTTATGGAAGTTTAGATTTATATCAATTTGTAATGCCAGAACATGCAAGACCAAATAAAGTAAATTATTTAACAGGAAAAGTGTATGATGCAATTACAAAAAAACCAATCGCAGCTGAGTTTCAATTAATTGATTTAAAAACGGGTAAAATAGCTGTAGCATCTTATGCTGATGAAGCTACAGGCGAGTATTTAGTTAGTTTACCAATTAATAAAGAATATGCTTTAAGCGCTTCTTTTGATGGGTATCTATTTTTCTCTGAGAACTTCTTGCTAACGGAAGGGAATGCAAATGAACCTTTTAAAAAGGATGTACCGATGCACAAAATCGAAATTAATAAAACGATGGTATTAAAAAATGTATTTTTTGATACAGATAAATACGACCTTAAACAAAAATCTAAAGTAGAGTTAGATAGGTTAGTTAGTTTTTTAACTAAAAACTCAACACTTAAAATTGAGTTAGGTGGGCATACAGATAATATTGGTTCAGCTAAATCAAATCAAATTTTATCAGAAAATAGAGCAAAAGCTGTTTATGATTATTTAATTGAAAAAGGAATTAATGCAGTGCGATTGTCTACAAAAGGTTATGGAGATACTAAGCATATATCAGATAACGAAACAATTGAGGGTAGAGCAGAGAATAGAAGAACTGAGTTTAAAATAATTAGCAAATAAGATAGATGAAAAAAATCAGACTAAGTTTAGTAGCATTGTCAATATTGATGTTTTTTGGCTGTGGAGGAGAAAAAATGGAAACGGTTCACATTGAAAAAAGATCCATAGAACAATTGTTGGTAGAATATGAAGAATGGCAAGCTGGAAAAGGAGCTAATAATACTAAGACATTTACGGCTAAAGCGATATCTGCTTATTACGGTATAGAAGATTTGAAAAAGGATAACCAATACATTGAGTATCATGATATTTATGATTTTGTATCTTCGAGCAGCGCATGGCACAACTTAGGAGATGCTAAAGATAAATTAGTGATGGACAATGCTCAAGAATTTGCTAATAAAGGAGTGCCGGTTATAGCAACTGATACAGATGATAAACATAAGTTAACCGTATTGATTATTGCAGGAGAGCAAGCATCATCTTCTAAATGGGGAGTTAAAGTGCCAAATGCAGCAGCATTTTTCCCTAAAAATGGGCCAGAGCCTTTTGTTAATAAGACATTGAATTATGCTTGGAGTTCGCCAGATGATATTGAAATTTGGGTAAGAAAATAGAGTTGTTCTATAAAATAGCCATATCTCTTGTTATTTTATTGGGTTTTACTCAAAATACTTTTTCGCAACAAGACACCTTAAACCCCAACCGATTAAAAATGGTAATTGCAACAGAAACCATTGGTTATGTTGGAGCAATGGCAGGCATGTACACTTTGTGGTATAAAGACATTCCGAGTTCTTCTTTTCATACCTTTAATGATAATGCTGAGTGGCTACAAATGGATAAGATCGGGCATGGAATGACTTCTTATTATGCTGGAAAAGCTGGATATGATGTGTTAAAATGGGGTGGAGTAAGTCGTAAAAAGTCCATTTGGTATGGAGGAACATTAGGCTTATTCTTTTTAACCTCAGTTGAAGTTTTTGATGGATATTCTTCTGCTTGGGGCTTTAGTTGGGGAGATGTTGGAGTAAATACTGCTGGTTCTTTATTTTTTATAAGTCAACAATTGGCTTGGGATGAGCAAAGAATATTGCTTAAATACTCTTTTCATAAAAGTAAGTATGCTGATATGCGACCAGATTTATTAGGCGAAAACGTAATGCAAAATGCGTTAAAAGATTACAATGGACAAACTTATTGGGCAAGTGTTAACATTGCTTCTTTTTTAGGAGATGAAACTAAATTTCCGAAATGGTTAAATTTAGCTTTGGGCTATGGAGCAGGTGGTCTGGTTGGAGCATTTGATAACTCTTTTGATCCAACCATTATTAGACAACGCCAATATTACTTGAGTTTAGATATTGATTTAACACGAATTAAAACTAAAAGCAAATTTGCTAATACTGTTTTAGGAGCTTTTGGATTTATTAAGTTTCCAATGCCAACTATAGAATTTAACCAACACGGAAAGACTAAATTTTACGGGGTTTATTTTTAGTGTTTATTTTTTTTCTCGAAAACAATAAATTGAATGATACGTTCTTTGTCTTGTCGTTGGAATGATTGTATTAAGTTGAATTTTCCCTTTAATAACTCTAGTTCAGTATCGCCTTCTATAGGGCTAAACCAATCGTCCCAAATAATTATTGAATTGCTTTCTATAGTATCTAATTGTAAATGCTGTATTTCCCTATGATGCCTTGTGTTAAAGTAATCAATATCTAAGGCTATACTCAAGTAGGGGTGAGAGAAGTATAATCTTTGATTTTTATAATCAGGGAATTCTTTTTTGATATAAGGAGTTACTTCTTCTTCAATTAATCTATTCTCTTCGATTACAAATAATTCATCATTAAAAACAACCCCTTCTAATCGATTTGTGAAAGGGTAAAAACATATTAATAATATAAAACTACCTACTACGGTTTTTTTTAATATTGAATTTTTAAGTTTACTAGTAATAGTTTGAAGTCCAATCAGGGCAATAATTGCAATAACGGGAATAACTGCAATTAAGACTCTTGGAAGTCCCATAGAATTAAAAATACCTTTCCACCAAAAAATGCTATGAGCAACAAATAAAACGGCAAAAGAGCCCAGTATTAAGATTGTTTTTTGTGAGTCATTTTTCTTAAACCCTTTTCTGATAAATGAAATTAATATACTAATTGACCCAATAAAAAGTAGGAAGTAGATTGGTTTTTCAATTACATAGTTTAGTCTATGAACAAAGTCCAATAGTTCACCTTTTCCGTAAGGACTACCAAGATTGGCATATGGAATTTTATTAATTACCCATAGAATATCGTTAAAATAGAAAGCCCCAATAATTGTATAGAGTAACTGCCCTGTGAATAGGTAGGGTATTATTTTATATTGTTTGTTATAAACTAAGTAGCATCCAAACACTCCTAATATTAATAATCCTTCAGATCGTATAAGCGGTAAAAAAGAAATAATGACAATTGAAAATAGATATTTTGATTTACTCATTAAGTAAATACCAATTATTAAGAAAAGGGCAAATAAGTATTCTGTAAGCCCTGAGAATATTAATTTAAAGCATAAAGGAGCAAAAAAGATAAAAACATAAACGAGTAAAGGATTTTCTATTTTAAAGTTTTTTGCTGTATAAAAAGAAAATAAAGCTGTTAGCGTTATACAGATACTATTGAAAATAATTATCCCTTTAAAACCAAATTGAGCAAAAGGTGAGCTTAATAAAACAAAAAGGGGTTTTGCCCAATGGTGTAAAAAGAAATGAGGGTATTTAAAAGCGAAATGAGAATATAAATAATGCGTGATACTGTCACCAGAATTTCCTGTTATATCTAGGTTAAAAGTAAATAAAAGGAGTACTAAAAATAATGTCAATGACAGGATTATTTCAATTTTTAAAATTGCTTTTATCATTTTAATTTAACTATTGTAATTCTTTATGAGTTGTTATTTATAGCGGAATAAAGGTATAATTTTTTTTATCCATTAAAAAATGTCACCTTTGCAGCCGCTACACAAAAAATGGGTAGCATTGAGAACCAACCAATTGGTTAAAACAATCCAGCGAATAAGTCCCGCTAAAACGTTTTATACCAGTTCGGTATAAAATATAAAACATGACATTTAAAGACTTAGGCCTAAGTGAGGATTTACTTAAGGCAGTAACAGCGATGGGTTTTGAAAAACCATCAGAAATTCAAGAAAAATCAATTCCAGATCTGTTAGGTACGGAAAAAGATTACGTAGGGTTAGCACAAACAGGTACAGGTAAAACTGCTGCATTTGGCTTACCAATGATTCAACAAATTGATACAGATTACCGAGCAATACAAGGTTTAATACTTTGTCCAACTCGTGAGTTGTGTATACAAATAGCAAAAGAAATGTCTGCATACGCAAAATATGCAGATGGAGTTAAAATAGTAGCTGTATATGGAGGTGCTAGCATTTCTGATCAAATTAGAGCGATAAAAGGCGGAGCCAACATTATTGTTGGAACTCCAGGAAGAACAATAGATCTAATAGGAAGAAAAGCTTTGAAATTTGAAAGTGTTTCTAAAGTAGTATTGGATGAGGCTGATGAAATGTTAAACATGGGCTTCAAGGAAGATATTAATGAGATTTTAGAGTCTACCCCTGCATTTAAAAGAGTTTGGTTGTTTTCTGCAACAATGCCAAGAGAAGTTGAGCGTATTGCAAGTAACTATATGGAAGACCCAATTAAGGTAACTGTTGGAACAAAAAATAGTAGTGCAGCAAACATTGATCATAAATTTTGTTTGGTAAATGGAAGGGATAAATACTTTGCTTTAAAAAGATTTATTGACCATTACCCGGGATTGTTTGGAATCGTTTTTTGTAGAACAAGAAGAGATACACAAGAGGTTGCAACTAAATTAATGAATGATGGTTATAGTGCTGATGCATTGCATGGAGATTTATCTCAAGGACAGCGTGATGCTGTAATGGGGAAATTTAGAAAGAAGACTATTCAGATATTAGTTGCAACTGATGTTGCAGCAAGAGGTATTGATGTGGATGATATAACCCATGTATTCCATTATGATTTACCAGATGAGATTGAAAGTTATACCCATCGAAGTGGTAGAACAGCAAGAGCAGGTAAATCAGGAATTTCGATAGCTTTAATTGCTCCAGCTAAATCTGGAAAAATTAAATTGGTAGAGAAACAGATAGGTAAAAAACTAGAATTAGTAAAAGCTCCTTCTGGTCAAGATATTTGCGGAATGCAATTAATGAAATTGATTAAAAATGTAAATGAAGTTGAGGTAAATGAAAAAGGAATTGCTCCTTTTGTAGCTCAAATTCATGAAAGTTTAGAAGGCTATAGTAAAGAAGAACTGATTGAAAGATTTGTTTCTGTAGAGTTTAACCGTTTCTTAAAAGCATATGAAAAAGCTGGTGACATTAATGTTGATCCTAGCAAAATGAGAAGTGGAAGAGACAGTGATGATAGAGGTAGTTCTAGAAGAAGAGATTCAGGAAGTGAAACCAACGTAAATAGAGTATTTATTAATGTTGGAAAAATGGATGGCTTTGAAAACAAAGGTCAACTACTAGGCTTTATTTGTAACCAAGCTGGAATTGACGGTGGCTCAGTAGGTAAGATAGATCTATTTGATAGCTTTTCATTTATGGGCGTTGATGAAGGGGTTGGTGAGCGATTGATTAGTGCTATGAATGGTAAAAATATTGAAGACAGAGATATAAGAGTAGAATTCTCACAAGATAAGCCTCAGGGAGAACGTAGTGGTGGAAGAAGGAATGGTGGAGATAGAAGAAGTGGTGGTGGAGATAGAAGAGGTGGTGGTGGAGATAGAAGAGGTAGAACTTCATCAAGCAATAGTGGTGGTGGTGGAAGAAACTTTAGAGAAAGAAGGAGAAGAAACTAAATTTTGAAAATACTAAAAGAGGGAAGCATTAGCTTCCCTCTTTTAGTTTACTTATATAAAGTTGTTCAATTCGTGTTCCATCTTTAACTACCTTTTTTGCCCAAACAATTAATTGGTCCACCTTTTCTTGTTCGGATAATTTCCAATCGATTGTAGATTCTTTTAATCGTTTGCTAAGTTCATATAAGCAAATAGAGGCAGAAACAGAGATGTTTAAGCTTTCGGTAAAACCATACATTGGTATTTTTACAAAACCATCTACATGCTCCATAGCAATGTCAGATAACCCTGTCATTTCAGTTCCAAACATTAGCGCAATTTTCGTGTCTAACGGAATGTCTTGAATTAAACAATCATTTGTATGTGGAGTTGTTCCATATACTTTATAACCATCAGATTTAAGCTTATTAATGCAGTCTAAGGTGTTATTTTTCTTTTCGTTATACTTGTGTAGGTTTATCCATTTAGAGGCTCCATGAACCACCCTAGGATTTACATTATATTCGTTTTCATTTTCTATGATGTGAACATCCTGTATTCCAAAAACATCACATGTACGTAAGGCCGCACTCGCATTCTGTGGCTGAAAGATATCTTCTAATGC
>JAESUI010000001.1 GCA_016763135.1 Flavobacteriales bacterium | reverse complement strand
TGGTAGACACGCTAGACTTAGGATCTAGTGCCGCGAGGTGTGAGAGTTCGAGTCTCTCCACCTGTACAAGTAAAAGGTATGAGGATATTATCCTTGTACCTTTTTAAATTAAACATAATTTGTTACTCTTTGTCATAGTTAACTTATCGAACTACTGTCGAAGAGTAAATAAAACTAAAAACTTGATTTGTTCTTCGATAAATTCAGAATGACATCAAGTTTTAAATAAAGTAAGAAATGAATATTACTAAAGAAAAAGTTGATGATTTAAATGCAGTAATAAAAGTGCAATTAAATCAAGCAGATTATCAAGAGAAAGTTGATAAAATTTTAAAAGATCACCGTAAAAATGCTAATGTTCCTAGTTTCAGAAAAGGTCATGTTCCAATGGGGATGATTAAGAAACAAGTTGGAACTAACGTGTTGGTAGATGAAATCAATAAAATCTTATCAGAATCTTTACAGAAATTTATTACAGATGAAGATTTGAATCTGTTGGGCAATCCACTTCCAAAATTAGATGAACAAGAAAAAATTGATTGGGAAACTCAAAAAGATTTTGAATTTAATTATGTGGTAGGTGTTGCCCCAGAATTTGATGTTGATTTAGGTGCTAAATTGAAATTGGATTACTATAAAATTAAAGTTGCTGATAAAGATGTAGATAAATATATTAGTGATGTAGCTAAGCGTTATGGTAAAATGACGAACCCAGATGTTGCAGAGGCAGATGATATGCTTTTTGGGAAATTTGAAGAGTTGGATGGTACCGGTAATATTAAAGAAGGTGGAATTAGTCATTCTTCAGTAATTATTATTAATGCGGTTACAGATAAAAAATTACAAAAGAGTTTAGTTGGCGCTAAAGCAACTGATACATTTGAGTTAGATCCTAAAACTGTTTTTGAGCATGAATCTGATCAAGCTTCAGCTTTAGGTGTTGATGTAGCTACTTTAAAAAGTATTATTGCTAAATTCAAATACACTGTAGAAAAAATAAACAGAGTCATTCCTGCAGAGCAGAACCAAGAATTTTTGATAAAGTTTATGGGCCAAACACAGTGAGTGATGTTGCTAGTTTTAGAGCGAAAGTTTCTGAAGAATTAGGAAAAGGATTGTCTGTAGATGCTGATAGAAAGTTGAAATCAGATATACAAGATAAGTTAATTGATAAATTGAAATTGAAATTACCAGATACTTTCTTGAAAAGATGGATAGTAGAATCTAATGAGAAGCCAATTTCTGCAGAACAGGTTGAGAAAGAATATGAGGATTATGCTAAAGGCTTAAAATGGCAGTTGATTGAAAATAAAATCATCAAGAATAATGATATTAAGGTTACACCAGAAGAAGTTGTTGAGCATACAAAAGGTTTGTTAAAACAGCAAATGGCTGGAATGGGTATGCCAGATAATAATGATGAGGAATTAACAGAAACTGCAAATAGGGTGTTGCAAAATGAAGAGGAAGCAAGAAACCTTTACATGATGTTGTATGATAATAAGTTAATGGAACTTTATAAAAGTGCCATCAAGCTAAAAGAGAAAGAAGTCACTTATGAAGACTTTATAAAAATAGCTTACGATAAAAAATAAAGTTAAAGCCCCACATTGTGGGGCTTTTTTTATATCATAAAAGTTATTAAAAACTGAATTTAGTAATACATTATATAGTAAATTAGCTTCGTAAATTTACTTCACAAATTAAAACGATAAGCAATATGTTCGATCAAGATGAATTTAGAAAGTATGCAACTAAGCATGCAGGAATAAGTAGTACAACTTACGATAAATATACTTCCATTTATGGTAATTATATTTCTCCAACAATTATTGAAGAACGCCAAATGAATGTTGCTTCAATGGATGTTTTTTCGAGATTAATGATGGATAGAATTATTTTTCTTGGAGTAGGAATTAATGATCATGTTGCCAATATAATTATTGCACAACTATTGTTTTTAGAATCAGTTGATGCTAAAAAAGACATCTTAATTTATTTAAACTCTCCTGGAGGATCAGTTTATGCTGGATTAGGTATTTATGATACGATGCAAATGGTAACTCCAGATGTGGCAACAATTTGTACAGGTATGGCAGCTTCTATGGGGGCAGTTTTATTGTGTGCTGGTGCAGAAGGAAAAAGAACAGCTTTAAAGCATTCGAGAGTTATGATTCACCAACCAATGGGCGGGGCTCAAGGACAAGCAACAGATATGGAAATCACTGTGAAAGAAATTCTTAAGTTAAAGAAAGAGTTGTATGAGATCATTTCTAGTCATTCTGGTAAATCGATGAAAGATGTTGAGAAAGATAGTGATAGAGATTATTGGATGACAGCATCGGAAGCAAAAGAATATGGGATGATTGATGAGGTTTTAATTAAAGTTAAAAAATAAATTATTATTAGTGTGTGGTTTGGTTTTTAGTGTTTAGGTGAACACAATAGGCCAAACACAATGCGCCAAAAACAAAATTAAGATGAGTTATATCGCACAAATTCATGCAAGACAAATTTTAGATTCAAGAGGTAATCCAACAGTTGAAGTAGATGTGGTTACACAGAATGGAATCTTAGGGAGAGCAGCAGTTCCTTCTGGAGCTTCAACTGGTAAGTATGAAGCAGTTGAGTTGAGAGATAACGATAAGGGGATGTATATGGGTAAAGGTGTTCAGAAAGCTATTCAAAACATTAACACCACCCTCAATGAGGAGCTGAATGGCATGCTCGTTATGGACCAGACATCTATTGATAATGCAATGATTGCTTTAGATGGAACATCCAATAAATCAAATTTAGGAGCGAATGCTATTTTGGGGGTTTCTTTAGCTTGTGCGAAAGCTGCAGCAGAAGAAACAGGAATCCCATTATTTAAATATATAGGAGGGGTTAATGCAAATGTATTACCAATTCCGATGATGAATATCTTAAATGGAGGTTCTCATGCAGATAATAAAATAGACATTCAAGAATTTATGGTGATGCCTGTTGGAGCTTCTTCTTTTAGTGAAGGGTTAAGAATGGGGGTAGAGGTTTTTCATCACTTAAAAGAGGTGTTGAAATCTAAAGGTCATTCTACCAACGTTGGTGATGAAGGTGGCTTTGCACCAAACTTAGGTTCTAATGAAGAAGCAATAGATATTGTTTTAACCGCTATTGAAAAAGCAGGCTATAAGCCAGGAGATGATATGCATATTGCATTAGATGCTGCAAGTTCAGAATTTTATAATGCAGAAACTAAAATGTATGAATTTGAGTCTACAGGAGATAAAAAATCTTCAGCAGATATGGTTTCTTATTGGAAAGATTGGGCAAATAAATACCCAATATTGTCAATTGAGGATGGTTTGGATGAGGATGACTGGCAAGGATGGAAGGAATTAACTGCTGCCATTGGAGATAAAGTACAAATAGTAGGAGATGACTTATTTGTTACCAATACTGAAAGATTAGCTAGAGGAATTGAAGAAAAATCAGCTAATTCAATCCTAATAAAAGTAAATCAGATTGGTTCTTTAACAGAAACAATTAATGCGGTAGATATGGCAAATAGAGCTTCGTTTACTTCGGTAATGAGTCATCGTTCAGGAGAAACAGAAGACAATACCATTGCAGATTTGGCAGTTGCATTAAATACTGGTCAAATTAAAACGGGTTCTGCTTCACGTTCTGATAGAATGGCAAAGTATAACCAATTATTGAGAATTGAAGAAATGCTTGGAGATTCTGCTATTTATTTAGGTAGAGATTTTAAGTTTTTGAAATAGCTTATGTCATCCTGAGCGGAGTCGAAGGGTAGTCAAGAAATTCAAAGCCTCATTTTAAATGAGGCTTTTTATGTCTAACATCATACATTTAACATATTTTTAAATTTTTCCATTCCAATCATTTGGAAAATCCACTCTCGATGATTAAATTCGCAAGACTCTGAAAATTCTCAGAGAGATTAACAAAATAAAGAGGAAATTAAAATGGCAGAAGTAGCAAAATTAGAATTAGACGGAAAGGTTTATGAATTCCCAGTAATAATGGGGTCAGAAAATGAAAAGGCAATTGATATCAGTACCTTAAGAGGAACTACTGGTTACATTACAATTGATCCAGGATTTAAGAATACAGGTTCTACAAAGAGTGGAATTACATTTTTAAATGGTGAAGAAGGAATTTTGCGTTACAGAGGCTATCCTATAGAGCAATTAGCTGCAAAGGCTGAATTTTTAGAAGTTGCTTATTTATTGATTTACGGTAATTTACCTACAACTGCTGAATATACTGAGTTTAAAGAAAACATCACTAAGCATACTTTGGTGCATGAAGACATGAGATTGTTTTTTGAAGCATATCCTGCTAAAGCTCATCCAATGGGAATCTTAGCTGCTTCATTAAGTACGTTGTCTACTTTTTACCCAGAATCTCAAGATCCTAATAGAGCACAAGAAGCTATTGATTTAACAATACATAGATTAATAGCAAAAGTGCCAACATTGGCTGCGTGGGCATTTAAAAATGCAATGCGTCACCCGGTAATTTATCCTCAAAATAATTTAGATTATTGTGAGAACTTTTTAAACATGATGTTCTCAATGCCAACTGATGAATATAAAGTTGATCCTGTTGTTTCAATGGCATTAAACAAATTATTAATTCTTCATGCAGACCACGAACAAAATTGTTCAACTGCAACAGTAAGAGTTGTAGGTTCATCTCAAGCAAATTTATATACTTCTATTGCAGCAGGTGTTTCTGCACTTTGGGGCCCATTGCATGGTGGAGCCAATCAAGCAGTAATTGAAATGCTTGAAGCAATTAAAGAAGATGGTGGAAATGTTGATAAATGGATAGATAAAGCAAAGGATAAAGAAGATCCATTTAGGTTAATGGGCTTTGGTCATAGAGTTTATAAGAACTTTGATCCAAGAGCAACAATAATTAAAAAAGCTGCTGATGAAGTATTAGATGCTTTAGGTGTAAATGATCCAGTTTTAGATATTGCAAGAAAATTAGAAAAAGTTGCGTTGGAAGATGAGTATTTTAAATCAAGAGGATTGTATCCTAATGTTGATTTTTACTCAGGAATTATTTATAGAGCTTTAGGGATTCCAACAGAAATGTTTACAGTAATGTTTGCTTTAGGAAGATTGCCA
>JAESUI010000087.1 GCA_016763135.1 Flavobacteriales bacterium | reverse complement strand
GTGTTTTCTAAAGCCTCATCAACTACATTTTTTATAGGAATAACTTTAGCGCCACGATAAGCCTCATCAGAGCACAAAACAATGTTACAAGTTGCATCATTAATTCTATCTGCTAATGCTTTTGCAGAAAATCCAGCAAACACAACAGAATGAATTGCTCCAATTCTTGCGCAAGCTAAAATAGCAATTGCTAACTCTGGAACCATAGGCATATACAAACATATTCTGTCTCCTTTTTTTGCCCCATTGTTTTTTAAAACATTAGCAAATTCACAGACTTTTTGATGTAACTCAATGTAGCTTAGTTTTATAACGTCATCGTTTGGGTTGTTTGGCTCCCATAAAACTGCTGTTTGATTTCCTCGTTGTTCTAAATGTCTATCTAAGCAGTTTTCGGTAATGTTTAATTTTCCACCCTCAAACCATTTAATGTTTGGCTCGTTAAAATTCCAATCCAATACATTATCCCATTTTTTTCGCCAAGTAAATGTGCTGGCTATATTTCCCCAAAAATTTTCAGGATTTTCTACACTCTCTTTGTACTGGCTTTTGTATTCTTCTAATGAGTTTATTTTTATAGACATATCTAACTTATTTAGGTATTTAAAAGTAAGTCAATTTATGATAATAAAAAAGGCGAACCAACTTGGTTCGCCTTTTACCTATCAAACTAAACTAAACTATTTTGCAACAATAAACTTATTTGTTGCAATTACATTTCCACTATTATCAATAATAGAATAGAAATATATTCCATTATTAAAGTTGGATGTAGAAATAGTTAATTTACCATTTATTGAAGTATGTGTTGTTACTGTTTTTCCAGTAATATCAATTATTTTAACAATGAATGCATTAACATCTAATTCAAAATTAATGCTGTTTTTTACTGGGTTAGGGTAAACCGATATTGTAGTGTTTTTTAATTCATCAATACTAGTTGCAAGGGCAATATCATTAGCGTCTCTTGGTAAGATTTTAAAAGCACTAAAAGAGTAGTGTCCAATTCCAGTAACATTATAACTTGTGCTAACCACTGCCGTTATTGCGTATGGAAAAATATCATCATCGGCCAGAATAACTCCAGAACCGTCATTTAAATCCCACAATCCAAAACCACCAGAATTACTTGTACATGGAGCATTCATAACTCGAATTAATACACCTTCCCAATCTTCTGCATTAGCGTTTCCAGTTGTAATAACAGAAGGAGTTGGTAAAGTATTTCCTGAGTTTAAAACCGTAATGCTGGAAACAGAAATCATTTCGGTTGTTCCGTTAAATTCAGTAATTGTTCCAGTTACTTCAACACTATCTCCTCTTGCTACTGTTGTTCCACTTTCAAAAATATATAACCCATCCCAAGCACCATTTCCGTCTTGGATAAAAAATGTTCCGGGAGCACCATTAACTATAATCCCAGTTACAACACCTTTTGTCATAACAATGTTCCCATTTTCTGGAGAATCTCCACTTGGGGCAGTTGTAAATTGAATGTCATATATTGAAACAAAATTAGGTAGAACAGCACCTCCTACATCATTTATATCTCTTGGTAAAATTTTAAATGTTCCAAATGAGTATTGAACAGGGCCAGTAACGCTGTATGTGTTGTTTAGAATAGCGTTATTTGCATAAGGGAAAATATCATCATCAATCTCAACCCCTCCAGAACCATCATTCACCTCCCATAATCCAAAACCAAGTGTTGACCCAACAGCTGTTGCTGGTGCACTTTGAACCTGAACCAAAACACCTTCATAATCTTCTTGGTTCACATTGGTTGTTGAAAGTACTGTTGCTGCAGGAAGCGGATTACCAGAACTCGTAATTGTTATGTTAGTTACAGATCCTAATTCTGTGGTATTGTTAAATTCAAGAACTGTTCCTGTAACAGAAACGTTGTCACCAATAGAAACAACAGTACCGCTTTCGTAAATATATAACCCATTCCAAGCCCCAGGCCCATCTTGTATAAAAAATGTTCCTGCTGCACTTCCGTTAAGAACAACAGCTGTTACAGTTCCTGTAGTTGTTACAATATTTCCCATTTGAGGGGAGTCTCCATTTGGAGCTGTTGTGTTTTGAATTGCAAATATCGTTTGGCTATTTGCGACTGATCCAATAAGAATAAGTCCTAAAAATAAAGTGTAAAATCTTTTCATAAGTATGAGGTTTTAATCGTTAGTTTTTTATTTAATATGTAATTTCTATATCATCAATTTCCCAAGTGCTGCCATTTGATGCAGAGCCAGTATATTTAAATGCAATATAAACGTTGTTTACAAGGTATGGGGTCAAATCTACAGGCCCATTTGGAGCATCGCTAGCATTTACCCAAGAAAACCCTCCTGATGAAAGCTGTACAGATAATGGTGTCCATGTTGCTGTTGCTGGAATACTAAGTCCATCATAATTAGTTGAAACCAATACTTCTAATGCGGTTCCAGAAAAATTGTAAGCGTTTTTAAAATCAAAAAGGGGAGCTGTTGAAGAGCTAAAGTCTAAAGAAGGAGAAATTAACCATGTTTCAGCAGCAAAATTGTTTGGGCTGATATAATTACTCATTACTCCATAAAAATTACCTGAAGACCCTTGATCGCTAGTTGCCCAGTTAATGGTTCCTGTAATCAACTGTGTTGACCAACCACCAGAAGTGATGCTTTGGTCGCTGAAATTTTTTGAAAAATCTGCACATTTTTTAAACCTTGTGCCAGATAATGTTAATTCGTTTGGATCTCTGATAATTAGTTGCATAAGACCGTTGTACTCAGAAACTACAGCAATAAGATTCCCTCTTCCCGAAGGCAAAGTTGTGTTTGCAAAATTTGAAAAACCACTAGATCTAACAATAACTAAATTACCCAAAGTGTCACTTAAGTTTCTGTCTTCAGAAGATTGAGTAATAGCATCAGCAAACGTATTACCTACCTCATCACAAGTAAACTCAACATCGTTAAGCTGAATTAATCTCCCTTGATAGTAAGCGTTATTTCCAGCAATTAAAAGATCTGTAATTTGTGTTATTTCGGGTTGTTTAAAAACTTGTGTTTCTATTTTAATAACGTTATTGTCAGGATCTAAATTGTTGATTTGAAGCATTCCTGTGTATTCTAAAATAGACCCTCCATTTAAATTAATCCTAACAGAATCTCCAATATTAACACCACTTGTTGAGGTAAACCTTAAGTATAAACCACCTGTCGCATCTTGTATGTAAGTTTCTTTGTAAAGATTTCCTGTAGACTCATCTATTGTAACCACGCCATATACAGAAATATCTGTTGTAAAATAAGTCTCTTGTCCAGGAACTAGCAGTGCTTTTACATCAGCAACCGTAAGAACGGAACCAATAGGGATTTCATTTATTGGAGGAGAATCGAATTCTTTTTCACAACTTGTAAAAAGGATAGTTGTTGCTAATAAAGCGATTCCTAGTATTTTTTTTGAATTTATCATGTTGTTCTTTTTAATTCGTTTTTAGCTAGAATGAAAAGCTAACCATAGCAAAATATGTTCTTCCATACATATACCCCATTTTTGGAGGGAACTTATTTATTTCGTTTTGGTCATATCTTAATTGTTCAAACCCACCAGTTTGAAAACCTGTATTATCTAATAGGTTGTTTACGTTAAGATTGAGTCTTAAATAATATTTATTATTAATTCTCCACGATTTACCGACAAAAAAATTAAGTGTATAATCGTCATCTAGTTTTGTTTGATCAATGATTTCATCTACTTGAGGGTCTGTAGAAATATACTTTGCAATAGCCTCTTCAGTTCTTCTGTCAGGATTAGCATCTAAATAAATATCAGTAAAATAATTGAAATTTATTCCTGTAAACCAATACTTAGGAGATCTGTATTGAATACCAATTGACCCTGCTGTTTGCGGAATTCCACCAATCTTATAATTCTTAAAATAGATAGTTTTGCTTTCTGCTAATAATTCAGTAGAGTTGTCTTGTATAATAGTTGCTGTTGGCCTAGAGTCATATAAAAACTGACCAGTAGCAAAAGCTCCCGATAATGTAACTGTTGAGGTAATGTTTACTTCCGCACCAAATTCAACTCCAGTAAAAACTTGATCAACCCCTGTCATCATATAGTTTACAAAAGTGTTTAAATCATCATGATAAAAACTTCTACTCCAAGTTTTATCTTTAATAGTTGTATGAAAAAATGTTGCTCTTGTTTTAACTTTAGGATAACGAACAATATAGCTAATATCACCAGACATAACTTGTTCACTTTTTAAATCAGGAACCACTTGATTTCTTGTTCTAGGAGAAACAAAAGCAGTTCTTGAAAAGGGAGCCCTTGTTAAATATGCGCCATTTAACCGAATTAAGTGTCTTCCTGTAAGTTTGTAAATTCCACCAGCTTTAATACCATAATTAAAGAAATTTTGTTTTTCAGAATTACCTAAAGAATTATCTGGGAATAATCCATTTTGATAATTCCCTGTCCTCCAATAAGAAGTGCTAGTTATTGATAAACCAGCAAACCAATCTATTTTAGTTGTGGTTCCTTCAACTTGCCCAAAACCATTATATGTGTTTATGTTAATATCATAATCATATCCAAAACGATCTCCTTCTTTAATAATTCGATTAGGATTGTTTATGTCACTTTGAGCAGCAGATTCATCAGCAAAATCTCTTTCAGCAAATTGATCAACATCAACCCAAAAATCTGCACCAAGTAAATCATTTATTACTTTATAGTTATTGCTTTTATACATACTAATGTTTAGACCACCAGTTAGCATCATTTTATCACTTTTTTTATGGCTAACCACAGTATTAAAACCATAATGAGAAACATCTTTTCTTGCTTCTTCAATAATATATTTAGCTCGATTTCCTGTTACGCTTTCAGTTCCTCCATTAGCATTTGTTTGTGTAAAAAGATTTTTACTGTTAGCAAAAAACATTTGATCAAAATCTAATTGGGTGGTTGAAGGGTCATTAGCTTGCCATAATGCAGTTAGCTCTTCAAACATTGCCTCATCTCCAGGGTTGTTATAATAACTAGGCAAATTTCTATAATAATCTGGACGAGGATCAGCAGCACCATACCAGTTTAAGCGAGTATTTCCTTCTTTACCAAAAGAATAAAAAACAGAAGAGTTAAGGGTTGTTTTGTCATTCATTTTAAAATAATGATTTAACATTATTCTTGGTTTATGATTATTTCTAATTCTTGAATTACGTTTTTCTCCGTTTTGATATCCCCAATAAGAATTGTAATAGTTATTACCTGTTAAATCATACGTTTCTTGAGTTGAAATACTTCTTTTTCCCTGAACTGTTGGAGCTCCAAATCCAACTAGCCCTAAAGTGTGTTTATCATTAAATTTTTTCTCAATAGAAACAAAATAACTTGCCCCATTGTAATATGTTCCTTCAACATACCCTTCGTTAGAAGATCTTTTAGAAGCAGAAATTGCAATAGCTAACCCATTATCCATCATTCCTGTAGAATGAGTAATCATTGTTCTATGATTGTATGATCTATTTGCATAGGCATAAGATATTTTAGTGCCCTTTCTTATAGCGGTTGCTCTTGCATCTATATTTGAATAACCACCAATTCCTCCAAAATTATATGATGAAGCACTAATTCCAGATTTTGATTCTTGATAACGAGTAATATCATTTAAGCCACCCCAAAACGCCCAAATTGCCCTACCGCCTTCGGGTTCGTTTAGGGTTAACCCATTCATGCTTACTGTAAAATTTTCAGAATCATAACCCCTAACGCGATATCGTGCTGCACCAAAATTAAATCCAGCAATGTTTGAAAAAACATCTTTGGAAGATTGTAGTAATCCCGAAACATCTTGAGCTTCAGAGTCTCCTTCAAGAGCATCTAAAGAAGTAGTAAAAGTTGGAACAACTTTTGTTAGTTCTAAGCTGTCGCTATTATTTATTGCTGACGAATCTGACTGAGCGTTTAATGAACCAGTCATTAAAAGTAG
>JAESUI010000086.1 GCA_016763135.1 Flavobacteriales bacterium | reverse complement strand
TAGAGAGAAATTAGCCTTAAAAGGTAAAAATGCTCTATCTGATGCTGAATTAATTGCTATTTTAATTGGTTCTGGAAACAGAAACGAAACCGCAGTTGAGTTGTCTAAAAAAATATTAGCATCAATAAATAATGATTTAAATAAACTCAGTAAGCTTTCTATTGCTGATTTAACTCAGTTTAATGGAATTGGAGAAGCAAAAGCAATTAGTATTATTTCGGCTCTTGAATTGGGAAGAAGAAGAAAGAATTCTAAAGCTGAAAAAAAACCTTCCATAAAGTCAAGTAATGATGCTTATAACATAATTTCAGATGTTTTAAGTGATTTGCCACACGAAGAATTTTGGGTCATTTATCTGAACAAAAAAAATGAAGTACTAAAAAAAGAAAACATTAGCAAAGGTGGAATAGATGGAACAATTGCTGACACAAAAATTATATTTAAACATGCTATAGAGCAATTAGCTTCTGCAATTATACTTTGTCACAATCATCCTTCTGGAAATTTAAAACCAAGTAATACCGATATTAAACTCACCAAAAAATTAAAAGAAACTGGTATAATGTTAGATACGCCAGTTTTAGATCATTTAATTATTGGTGAAAAAGACTACTTTAGCTTTGCTGATGAAGGAATTATTTAAACGTTTTGATACTTGATTTTAATCTATTCACATAAATTAACCCCTCGTTTAAGGTACATCTTTAAAACAATTTTTATTGATGTTCTCCAAACTCAAATTAGCTTTACCGATAATGCTGAAGAGTTTGAAAAATCTGAAAGCGTTAAAATCAACTATTCTACTTCAAAATTAAATTCAGGACTATTTTTTCAAAGCTCATCTATCTTATTTGAAACAGGTATTAAAGAACAAAATATAAACGTATTTGAATTTGAAGAGCATCAATGTTTTTTTTCTGTTGGAAATGATTCTGAATTCTCTTTTGATCCTTTTGCAGCTAGTTTTTATCTAATTAGTAGATACGAAGAATATTTGCCGCACATCAAAGATAATCATGAACGATTTTTAGCAAGTGAAAGTCTTGCTTTTCAAAACAAGTTTTTAGATAAACCATTAGTAAATAATTGGATTAATGAAATTGCTAAACGGATTGAAAATCAATCTCCCGAATTTCGATTTCCAAAAAGAGATTTTCAATTTATCTCTACAATAGATATTGATAATGCTTATGCCTATAAACATAAAGGATTTATAAGAATATTAGGAGGGTTAGTAAAATCTCTTTTTAAAGAAAATAATTTTAACAACCGATTAAAAGTAATATTTGGAAAAAAATTAGACCCTTATGATACTTTTAATTATCAATTTGAAGTCCATAAAAAATATAATATATCACCCATCTATTTTTTCTTATTAGGAGATTATGGCTTAAATGACAAAAATATACCTGTAAAGAATAAAACCTTTCAATCATTAATAAAATCTATATCAGATTATTCTGAAGTTGGAATTCATCCCTCATATGCTTCAAATAATAATATTGAAACCCTTTCTAAAGAAATTAAAAGACTACAAGCAATAACACATCGAAATGTGGTAAAAAGCAGACAACATTTCTTAAAATTAAATTTACCGAATACCTATCGTAATTTAATTGATAATGATATTGAATCTGATTATACAATGGGCTATGCTGAACAAAATGGATTTAGAGCAAGTATCTGTAGCCCCTATTATTTTTATGACTTAGATACTGAAGTAAAGACAAAGCTTAAAATCTATCCTTTTACCGTAATGGAAGCAACTTATCAATATTATGAACACTCTACCCCAGAAGAAGCTATTAATTATATTACGGAACTGATGACAACAGTAAAAGAAGTAAATGGAACATTTATTAGCGTTTGGCATAATGAATCTCTTTCAGATGAGGGAATATGGAAGGGTTGGAAAATAGTTTATGAAAAAATGTTAAAAGAATCACTTAATAAAAATTAAGTCTATAATTTTATGTTAAACTTGAGGTAATGGAAATAATAAATTTAGGTAAAGACAATTCAATTTTTAACCAATTTATTTCTGAAATAAGAAATGTTGATGTACAAAATGATAGAATGCGCTTTAGACGAAACTGTGAGCGAATGGGAGAGATATTTGCCTATGAAATTAGTAAAACTTTTAAATACGAAACAAAAAGTATTACTACTCCATTAGGCACCTCAAAAATCAATTTAATTGTTGAACAACCCGTTCTATCAACTATTTTAAGAGCAGGTTTAACACTACACCAAGGTTTATTAAATTATTTTGATAATGCTGATAATGCATTGGTTTCTGCTTACCGAAAACATAGAAAAGATGGTACTTTTATTATTGAAGCAGAATATATGGCAAGTCCAAGTTTAGAAGATAGAATTGTAATTTTATCTGACCCAATGTTGGCTTCTGGTGCTTCTATTGTGGAAATTTATAAATTATTACTTCAAAAAGGGACTCCTAAAAAATTACACCTAGCTATTTTAATCGCAAGCAAAGAAGGTATCAATTATGTTGAAAGACACTTACCAGAAGACACAACCTTATGGGTTGGTGCTATTGATGATGAATTAACAGCTCAATCTTATATAGTTCCTGGATTAGGTGATGCAGGGGATTTAGCATATGGTTTAAAAGAATAAAATAAATGAATTGGACAGCTTACATCTGGGTATTTTTAACTGCAGCCACTAAATTTTTAGCTTCACCTTTTCTTGGTGTTAATGGATTTGGTCTAAGTGTATATGAAACTTTCATCGTTATTTCATTAGGCGGAATTTTTGGTACAACTGTTTTTTATTCGCTTGGCAATAAACTCATACAATACAGTCAAAAAAATAGATTAAAAAAAAATGATAAGTTAAAATTACAAGGGAAATCATTGCCGAAAATAATGACTCGAACCAATAAAATAATTGTAAAAACGAAACACTTATTTGGAATCTGGGGATTAGCTTTTTTAACTGCAACTATTCTTTCAATTCCTATTGGATCAATAATATGTGCAAAATTTTATCGCCATAAAAAATCCACAATCTTCATCATTTATTTATTTGTTTTAATAAACTCGTTACTACTTAGCTTAATGGCGAATTTATTTCCTTCGATTGGGAATTGATATTGATTACTCTAAGCTTTTTTTATTGAAAATAATATATCCAAAATGGAACATAAAACTCCAATGTTCTTCGTATTCATCATAATAATTTAAGTTTACTGCTATAGGCCCTAGTGGAGTGGTATATACAAGTGACGAAGCAAAAACGAACTGTCTATCGTCCCATATCCTACCATAATAAGCTTTCTTTTGTTGGTTTTGCAATATTTGTTGATGCGGTTGAAATAAATAACCTTCAAATCTTAATTGTACATTTTTAAATAATTGATAAATATTTTTTACACCAAGTGCAAAATAAGAATGTGCTCTAAAATTTTCTTGAAATAAAGTCTTACTTTCTGATAGGGGTTCAAAAGCTGGTGCAGAAAGAACTGAAGCCGTATAATTATTAAAAAAAGGTTGATTGCTATAAACTCCTTCACCAAAAACACCCAATCTTACACCTTTTGCAAGTCTAATATACTTGTCATAGATAATCTCTAAACGAACCCAATCTAATATGGTATCAAATTCATCTTTTATTATAGATGTAGAACCTGGTTGTGTATACTCCTCCCCTCTAACAAAACGTATTCCAAATGAAAGAAAACTACCTTTTGAAGCATATTGTTTCATATCTAAAGAATTCTGCTCAAAATGTAAGCCAACCGAATAATTTTTAAACTTAGTTTTATCAGTAGTATCAGTAGAGATAAATTTCTTTGTTTGATAATATTTATCAATCACTTCACCTACTGTACCGTCAAGTATGATTTTTCCTTTATAGGCAACCGGAAAACCTAATTCTGACCTAACATATTGGTCATTAATTAATAAAAATGAAGGTTTTGTGTCTTCAAACAATGTACTTCTACTTTTAAAATAATCCCATCCATCCCTAGTATATAATGTTTTCCAATAAAATGGAATTGAAAAAGGAAAGTCTAACCTAAAACCCGCAGAAACAGAATTATGTAATTTACCAAAATAAGTATTTGCTAAAACAGAAATAGCTGTTTTACTAAGCAAATTGTATTGTAAACCAATGTATGCTGTATTTATTGGTCTAGAAGAAAATACTCCTCCAAATGAAACAAACAAGTCTTTCTCTTTTTTAGCTCTAAGTTTTAAAGTGAACTTGTTAGTCTCTTTATTAAATTCGGCTTGAGGATATATCTTCTTAATTTTATCATCGGAAGATACTTTTATGTATTCAGGTTTAAGGTTTTTTGCACTTATAGTATCTTCCTTAAATCGTAGGGATTTTCTAACATATTTATTCTGTGCATCAGTCATTCCTTCCACTTCAATATCTTCAAAAATTAATTTTGGTAACCTCTTCTTATATTTTTTCCTTCTTTCAATTAATTCATATATATCTACCCTTCTCTCAATCCCTTTTTTTATAGATTCCATTTGTTTAATAGTCGCATCATATCCAATTTTTATTAATTCTTCATTCTTATCAAAATCAAATAGCGAAAACTCTGATGCTTCTGGTTCAATAATAATAGAATTATCACAGGATATAGAATATTCCGTGTTATCAGCAATAATTGTTTTTATCTGAGAAACTAAATTATCCTCATCTGGGATTTCAAAATTTGATGAAACATTACTACCAAGAATATAATCTGGTAAAAAATCATTGTACATAACATCCGAAGGAAAATTATTATACAATCCTCCATCGAACAATAATTTTCCATTATAAGGTATTGGTGTTAAATAAAATGGGTAAGCCATAGATGATCTAACAGCGGTAGCCAATTTTCCTTCTTTAAAAACATATGCTTTTTTTGAAATTATATCTGATGCAACACAGCGAAATGGAATAAATAAACTGTCAAAATTATTATTTGCAATAGCTGTAGAAGGAGCAAAGTACCTCATTAGACCATAATCCAGTGCTATAGGAGATATTAGATTAGTAGGCAAAATAGTCTCTAATAATGTATCTACATCAATTTTAAAAGTAATCAGTGTTGGGTTTTCGTCTTTTTCTCTTAAGTAATAAACATACTTTTCATCTAAGTTACCTTCGGCCCAATTCTTAAAGTCATTAGATAAAAATATTTCTTCTATTTCTTGAGGTGAATAACCAGCAGCGTATAAACCACCAACCAAAGCACCCATTGATGTGCCAGTAATATAATCTATTGGAATGTTATTTTCTTCTAAAGCCTTTATAACCCCTATATGGGATACACCACTCGAACCACCACCACTAAGTACTAACCCTACTTTTTGAGAAAAACTATTCGAGGAAAAAGTAATTAAACTTACTAATAATAATATGTTGTAGATATACCTGATAACACTAAAAAGATAGAAAATTAAGCCATTTTTTCCATCAATCCTAAACGATAGAACATTTCTACTTTATTGTAATGAAATCTATTAGTTAATTGATAATACCAGTATTTTTTTTGTAGATGATGTAATTTTGAATTTATCATCAATTCGATGACCTACTAACCATAAAATTTGATTATTTGAGCCCAATATTTTTAGCTCCTTTTTATCAATAATAGAGACCTTATTATCAATTAAAAAATCACTTACTTTTTTATTCCCTTTCATTCCTAATGGTTGAAATACGTCTCCTTGTTTCCATGTTCTTAATGTTAAAGGAAACTGAACTTTATCTGCATCCAAATAAGCATATTGATTGGAGCTTTCAATCTTGAAAGAATCAGTAATATCAACTAATTTGTAATTAAAAGGAAGACTTTCAACAGCATTAATTTCTATGTTTTTAAAAGTATCTTCATTTCTATCTTTTAAGATTAAAAACTCTCTATCCTTAACAATTTGATATGTTGGAGAATAAAATACTTTTCCCGATTGACCATCTAAATTCTCAATAATATCAGCAACATCAAAAGAATTAAACCCATAATCTCTTAAAAAATAATATAAGTAGGATGTTAAAGGAGTTAATTTTTTGAGTGCTGAAATTTCTATTTTAAAAGTATTTCCATCAGCTAAAAACAACCGTTTTTTTTCTTCTTCTATTTTATCAGCAATTATTTTTTCATCATTTAAAAACTGATTCGCTTCTACATTTAATGTTTCTATAAGTGCTGGATTAATCTTTTCTAACTCAGGAATAATCTTATGTCTAATTAAATTTCTCGTGTACTTAACGTCTGAATTTGATAAATCTTCTCGATAAGAAACATTATTTTCTGCTACATATTTTGCAATATCAGTACTATTAAAACATAAAATCGGACGAATAATTTTTCCGTTTTTATTAGCTATTCCATGCAAACCAGCTAATCCAGTACCTTTTGTTAGGTTAATTAACATTGTTTCTGCAACATCATTTTTATGATGAGCAGTTGCTATATATTGGTAATTGTTTTCTTCTCTAATCTTTTCAAACCAACCATACCTCAAATCTCTTGCTGCCATTTGGATAGAAATTCCTTTTTCAGTAGCATAATCTTTGGTATTAAATACTATTGTATAAAAAGCAATTTTATTGCTCTCACAAAACTGACGAACAAACTGTTCATCTTTATTCGCATCATCTCCTCTTAGCTGAAAGTTACAATGTGCTACTCCAAACGATAAATTATTTTGTTTAAAAAGAGTTAGCATAGCTATAGAATCTTTCCCTCCGCTAACCGTCAACAAAATTCTATCTGTTTCAGTAAACAAATTATTGTTTTGATAATATGAAATGAATTTTTCTAACATCTAGTTACCCAGTACTTCTAACATTGCTTTCGCTTTTAACAAACACTCATCATATTCCTTTTCTGCATCAGATTGATTTGTAATTGCTCCACCAACAATAAACGAAAGGTAATTATTTTCTTTATTATACAGAATACTTCTAATCACAACATTAAAATCAAAATCCCCCTTATCATCAATATATCCAATCGTTCCAGAATATAGGCCTCGCTTGGTTTTTTCATATTTTTCAATGAGTTCCATCGCTCTAATTTTTGGAGCACCTGTCATTGAACCCATTGGAAAAGTTGCTTTAATAATTTGATCAAAATCAATATTCTCTTTTACCTCTGCCGAAACTGTAGAAATCATTTGATGTACTTGTGGAAACGTATAAATTCCGCATAATTCGTCAACTTTCACACTATTATCATTCGCAATTTTTGATAAATCATTTCTTACCAAATCAACAATCATTACGTTTTCACTACGTTCTTTCGAATCATTAAACAATTGCTCTTTTAAATCCTCATCTTCTTGTTCTGTTTCTCCTCTTTTAATCGTTCCTTTTATAGGCTCAGATATGATTTTATTACCTTTTTTATTAATAAACCGTTCTGGAGAAGCTGACATCAAATACTTATCCTCACATTTTACAAAACAAGAAAATGGTGTTGGTGATTTTTGATTTAACTTAATATAAATATCAATAGGACTAATTTTAACATCCCGATAGCTATCGGGATCAGCAAAATATTCTTGACAATAATTTATTTCATAAATATCTCCTAATTGGATATGCTTTTTTAACGCTTTTACATTTTTTAGATAATCTTCTTTTGTCGTTTTTTGAATAATTTTAATTACTGAAAATTCTTTTTGTGTATATGAAATAGATTTAATTTTAACCAGTAATTCATCTACATCTTTAGCAG
>JAESUI010000085.1 GCA_016763135.1 Flavobacteriales bacterium | reverse complement strand
ATGATTGGTTATTTCTCTGAAGAAAAAGGTTCACAAGATTATCCTATAGGTTTATTAAAGTTGTTTTACCCCAACACTGGGAATTATATTAGTGTGGTAAGTAAAATGGGAGGAGGTAATGGCAAACTCACTCGTAAAGTAAAGAAAGCAATGAAAAAAGGGAGTGACATTGATGTCACCTCTGTTAACGCTCCAGCAAAAATGCCGGGTATCGACTTTTCTGATCATTTAAATTACTGGAAATACGATTATCCAGCAGTTATGATTACTAATACAGCCTTTTACCGAAATAAGAACTATCATGAACCTGGCGATTTACCAGAGACCTTAGATTATATCAAAATGGCTGAGGTAATTAAAGGGGTTTATAATGCTGTGATTACTTTAGAATGATTACATAAAACTTTGGCTATATTTACCCAATGCAATCTTTTTTTAAAGTTCTGGCCAAAATAAATAAGGCAATCTTACCAAGTTACACTAAGCGCAGATTAGATTTAGCAAAAGCTACCAAAATTCAGCTAGCCATTATCGGCTGGAGAACTTATGTTACTAAAAGAGCTTTAGGATAATTTATTATCTTAGCGAAAGATGAAAAAGATTTTCTTAACATTCTTCTTATTACCAATAGCTTTATGGTCACAAAACTATGCCGATAAAGAGCATTATTTAATTGATAGTTTAAATTTAGAAGAACTAACCAGTGCAGATCAATTTTTATTAGATAGCTGTCTCGGAATTTATCACCAATCTAAAGTAGATACAATTAAAATAAATGCTTTAAATGGTATTTGTGATAATTTGGTACATGATGTTTGGGGGGAATATCAGTTTATTCAGTACAAACTGATTCAGGAAGCTCTCCAAAAAGAAATCACCTCAAAGGAAAAGGGCGCCATTCAATATTATGAAGGCGGAGCGTTAAACAATCTTGGATTGTATTATGAATATCAAAAAGGGAATAGTTCTAAAGCCTTAGACTATTATTTGAAAGCCTTAAAAGTATATGAAGAATTAGAAAATAAAAATGGTGAAGCCATGATGCTGAATAGGATTGGTACAATTTATACTTATCAGGACAATGCTGAAAAAGGATTTGAATATTATTTAAAAAGTTTAAAAATATATGAGGCTTTAAAAGATAAAAGAGAAATGGCTAATCCTTTAAACTGCATTGGATTGTATTATGAAAATAAAGGAGACCACCCTCAAGCACTTGACTATTTTCAGGAAAGTTTAAAAATCGATATTGAATCAGGAAACAAACAAGGAATTGCTATGTCACATAGTAATATAGGAAGGACCTATGTGTCAAAAAAAGAATATGACAAATCGCTAATTTCTTTTATTAAAGGGCTTAAAGTTTTTGAAGAAATGGGCGATCAAACAGGTATTTCTTTAATTCTAAACAATATAGGCCGTGTATACATTATACAAGGAGATGATAAAAGCGCATACGTTAATGCAAAGCGGAGTTACGATATTGCTATTAAAATTGGTTTTCCGAGTAGAATAAGTGGGTCATCATTATTGCTTAGTGAAATTTATGAGATGCAAAATAAGCCAGCAGACGCCTTAGAAATGTACAAACTTTATACATCTACTAAAGATAGTGTGACTAATGAAAATACGAAGACTGATGCTGTAAGGCAACAATCAAAATATGAATACAATAAGCAAAAGGCTGTTGATGATGCAGTATATGATAAACAATTAGCTGTTGAACAAGAAGCAAAAGAGAAGCAACAAATTATTATTTATGCCATTGGTTTTGGTATTGCTTTGTTGGCTATTTTTCTGTTCTTTGTGGCTAATCGTTTGCAGGTTACACGTAAACAAAAAGTAATTATTGAGGATGCTCATGAAGAACTATCAGAAAAGAACAAAGAGATTTTAGATTCAATAACTTATGCAAAGAGAATACAAACAGCTATTCTGCCACCAGATAAATTAGTAAAAGAGTACCTAGAAGATTCTTTCATTCTTTACAAACCAAAAGACATTGTAGCGGGAGATTTTTATTGGATGAAAACTGTTGGAAATAATAATGATACGATTCTTTTCGCAGCAGCTGATTGTACTGGGCACGGTGTTCCTGGAGCTATGGTAAGTGTAGTTTGTAGTAATGCTTTAAATCGATCTATAAAGGAATATGGGTTGACCGATCCCGCAGAAATATTGGATAGAACCCGAGAAATAGTAATAGAAGAATTTAGTGCTAGTAATGTGGTGTTAGATGATAGATTGGATTATGTAAAAGATGGAATGGACATAGCGTTATGTGCCTTACAGGGAAATAAATTAAAGTATGCTGGAGCTAATAATCCTTTATGGATAATTAGAAATGGTGAAGTATTAATTACCAAAGCCAATAAGCAGCCTATTGGTCATTTTAGAAGTTCAGAACCTTTTACATCACATTCATTTGAGTTACAAGAAGGGGATTCTATTTATATTTTTTCTGATGGTTATGTTGATCAATTTGGAGGTGAAAGAGGTAAGAAGTTTATGGCGAAAGCACTAAGAAAATTACTTTTATCTATACAAGATAAGCCTATGGAAGAGCAGCGGATCGCTGTGGATAAGGCCTTTGAGAGCTGGAGAGGAGATATTGAGCAAGTTGATGATGTGTGCTTAATTGGAGTTCGCATATAGCTAGCAATAAAAAAGCTCCCCGACATTTCGGGAAGCTTTTTTTTGCACTAACTAAACATACCAGAACGGTATTTACTAAACTATCTTTTATGCGTTACAATTGGCAATTACTTTATTTAATGAATTGTACAATTGTGTTATTTCTTTTTGTGTTAACCCATTCAAAGCGGTACTTCTGTTCTGCTTTATAACTGGCACTATTTTTTTTATGGTTTGTTTACCCTTTGCACTTATGCTTAACTTAAACCTTCGTCTATCAATTGTATTTATTGCACGTTTCAAATAGCCTTTCTTCACCATTAAATCTATTATTCGAGTCATAGAAGCGTAATCTTTAAAAATGAGTTCAGCTATTTCTTTTTGACTAATATCTGAATTTTGATCTAAGATAATTAAAACTAAACCTTGGTCTATAGTAATGTCATCAACCACTTTTTTAATGTTTTTATGCCCAAATTTTCGGTACTCTTTTATGGCTTTCTCAATGGTGTGGATGACAGTTTTATGTGGTGCTTCTAATTTCATAAAATAATATTGATACAAATATAATTGATATATCAATTAAATACAAATAATGGTATAATTATTTCAAAGAAAGAGGTAATTATTTAATGTGTTTGGTAATCTTATTGCTTAATGGAGAAGTAGTGCTATAGAAGAAATCAATTAACTGTCCTTCTGGGTTAATTAAATACTTTTGAAAATTCCATTTCACAGAACTTCCTTTTACGCCATTTGCTTCTTTTTTTGTCAGCCAAGAGTATAAAGGGTGTTGCTGGTCTCCTTTAACTTTTACTTTTTCAGTGATTAAAAATTCAACACCATAATTTTTACTACAGAAACTCTTAATTTCTTCACCAGTACCAGGTTCTTGTCCGCCAAATTGGTTGCAAGGAACTCCAATTACAACTAGATTATCTTTGTAGGTGTTATGTAATTCTTGCAAATCTTTATATTGTGGAGTAAATCCACATTTAGAAGCTACATTAACAAATAGGATGTATTTTCCTTTGTAATCATTAAGGTTAACAGAGTCACCATTAATATCGTTAATTGCAATATCGTAGAGATTGGTAGTATCCATTTTTGTTTCAGTTTGTGCGCAAGCATTAATTAATAAACTAAATAAGATCAGGCTTGCTATAGACTTAAAGTAACTCATTTCTTCTCAGGCATTGGACCTCTTAAATGAATAACTAATCCATTTAAAAAATTACGTAAAATTTGATCGCCACACTCCATGTATTTAGGATGTCCTTCTTTTCTAAAAAAAGCACCCAGTTCACTTTTAGAGATTCTAAAATCTACTAACTCTAAAATTTTTACAATATCATCATCGCGTAAAGCGTGTGCTACTCTCAATTTTTTAAATATATCGTTGTTGTTTAATCCCATGATTACGGTTGGTAGTTTAATTTAGGAGCAAAATTAGTTAAAAAACTTAATTCTAGCTTTTTCCTTGCTCTTTTGCTTTATTTATAATGTCTTTCAATCGTTGTTTGTTGGCTTCTTGCTCCTTTTGTTTCTTTGTTTTTTTCTGATGAAGCAGCCTATTGTGCTTTGCTTTATTCTTTGCGTTTTTCTCTTTTCCTTGCTTTGCCATATAAGTGATGCAAAAGTAAATCTTCACATTCAAAATGGCTAATTTTGAAGCGTTTTAAGACATTATTTAACAATGGAGCTCCAGATTAACGATACTTTTGTAAAAGAACTTCCTGCGGATTCTCAGACGGAAAATACGAGGAGGCAAGTTACTGAAGCTTGTTATTCTTTTGTCCAACCCATTAAAACAGCTGCTCCAAAGTTGGTACATTATTCAAAAGAAGTTACTGACTTGCTAGGAATTACTGAGGAGGAAGCGAAATCTGAAGAATTTTTAAACGTATTTACAGGAAATCAAATCATACCAAATTCTACCCCTTATGCCATGTGTTATGGTGGTCATCAGTTTGGCCATTGGGCAGGGCAGTTAGGCGATGGAAGAGCCATTAATTTAGCTGAGGTAGAAAATAAAGGGAAACGTTGGGCTGTTCAGATAAAAGGAGCTGGAGCAACACCTTACTCAAGAACTGCTGATGGTTTAGCAGTGCTGAGGTCATCTATTCGAGAGTATTTATGTAGCGAAGCAATGTATCACTTAGGTGTTCCAACAACCAGAGCGTTGTCGTTGGCAATAACTGGTGATGAGGTAATGCGAGACATGCTCTATGATGGAAATCCTGAATATGAGAAAGGAGCTATTGTTTGTAGGGTTTCGCCATCCTTTTTGCGTTTTGGTAGCTATGAAATTTTTGCTTCAAGGCAAGATCATAAATCACTAAAGACATTGGTGGATTATACGATTAAACACTTTTACCCAGAATTAACGCAAGATAAAGCTGGTTATATAGCATTTTTTAGAGCGGTGAGTATCAAAACCCTTGATATGATTATTCATTGGCAGCGAGTAGGTTTTGTACATGGTGTAATGAATACAGATAACATGTCGATACTAGGATTGACGATTGATTATGGACCTTACGGATGGTTAGAGGGTTATGATAAACGTTGGACACCAAACACTACTGATGCAGAGCATAAGCGTTACCAGTATGGAAAGCAATCTAATAAGGCGTTGTGGAATTTGTTAAAATTAGCCAATGCTTTATATCCGTTAATTGAAGAAGCAGAACCGCTAGAGGAGATTTTGAATGAGTACAAAACAATGTATGCGGGGAAGTATCAAGGAATGATGAACGCTAAGATAGGGTTGGAGCTGGATGATGATAAGGATTTGAAATTGATACAGGATTTAGAGGATAACTTAAGGCGTACAGAAACAGATATGACCATCTTTTTTAGGTGCTTAAGTAATGTAAATAAGGATATGGTGGTTCCTGAAAAGGATGATGTTTCTTTTTTGGATGCAGTGAAAGAGGCTTTCTATCAACCAGAAGAAGTAAAAGGAGAAACCTTATTTTTCTGGAAGGAGTGGTTTAAATTGTATTTGCTTAGGCTTCAAAAAGAAACAACAACTGATTCCGAAAGGAAGTTAAAAATGGATAAAGTAAACCCTAAATATGTGTTAAGAAACTATATGTCACAACTTGCAATTGATGCTTCAGATAAAGGTGATTATTCTGTTGTAGATGAATTATTTACAATTTTAAAAAAACCTTACAATGAACAGCCTGAAGCAGAAAAATGGTTTGCTAAACGACCAGAATGGGCAAGAACCAAAGTAGGGTGTTCAATGTTATCTTGTAGCTCATAGTTCGGCAAGGGCGTAGGTTGCTGGTTCTTTTTGCTTATAAGAAAAGCTCAGTCCGCTCTTGAGTGAAATAAGATCTATATATTTTTGT
>JAESUI010000084.1 GCA_016763135.1 Flavobacteriales bacterium | reverse complement strand
TACCTGATAAAGCCTGTAAACCCGAAACAAATATTACTTTCAGTTAAGAAGAATTTAGACACATCTAGGTTGGTAAGCGAAAAAGCAACTTCTAAATACCAACAAGAGTTTAGGGAAATAGGAATGATGTTGAATGATAATTTAGATGAGAGTGATTGGATAGATTTATATAAAAAATTGGTTTATTGGGAGCTTGAATTAGAAAAATCGAAAGAGAGCGGAATGGATGAAGTTTTTCAAATGCAAAAAACTGAAGCAAATGCTCAATTTGGAAAGTTTGTAGAACGAAACTACGTTGACTGGTTGAACCATCCGGAAGATGCACCAACAATGTCGCATAACTTATTTAAAAAACATGTAATTCCTGAATTAAAAAAAGATGATACACCTGTGTTTTTTGTGGTGATCGATAATTTGAGATATGACCAATGGAAAACACTTAGACCAATATTAACACAAGATTATTGGATTGATGAAGAGGATGCTTTTTATAGCATTTTACCAACTACCACTCAATATTCAAGAAATGCCATTTTTGCTGGGATGATGCCAGCAGAAATTGAAAGAAGGTATCCAGATAAATGGGTGAATGATGGGGATGAAGGAGGAAGAAATTTAAGTGAAAAGTTTTTTATTGCAGAGCAATTAAAACGAAATGGGTTAGATATTAAATTCTCTTACAATAAGGTCCTAAATGTAAGTTATGGGAATAAAGTGCTAAGAGAAGTTCCCGATATGTTTAACAACCCGCTAAATGTAATTGTGTACAATTTTGTAGATATGCTTTCACATGCAAGAACTGATACTCAGATAATTAAAGAGTTGGCAGTAGATGAAGCAGCTTATCGTTCGGTAGTAAAATCCTGGTTTGAACATTCTACATTATTGAATATTTTTAAAGAAATTGCAGCTCGTGGAGGAAAGGTCGTAATTGCTACAGACCATGGTTCAATTCGAGTTAAAGAACCTTCAAAAATAGTAGGAGATAAAGATGTTAATTCTAACCTAAGGTACAAGCAAGGTAAAAGTTTAGATTATCAAGAAAAGGATGTTTTGACTGTGAAAAACCCTGAAGATGCCCATTTGCCAAAAATAAATGTGAGCCAATCATTTGTGTTTGCTAAAGAGGATTTGTTTTTTGCTTATCCTAACAATTACAATCATTATGTGAAGTATTATAAAGATACTTTCCAGCATGGAGGAATATCTTTAGAGGAAATGTTAATTCCTATTATAAAGTTGAGTGCAAGGTAAATGAGTAGTTATAAAATTCAATCAGAATATGAATTACAAACTATAGCGCCAGAATTAATTCAAGATTTTGGAGATAAAAAAGTAATCCTTTTTTACGGTGAAATGGGGGTGGGAAAAACAACTCTGATTAAAATTCTATGTAAACAATTAGGAGTTGAAGAAGTGACAAGCAGCCCTACATTTTCTATTGTAAATGAATACCTATCTACAAATGATAAATCAATTTATCATTTTGATTTTTATAGAATAGAAAAAGAAGCTGAAGTTTTTGACTTAGGTTATGAAGACTATTTTTTTAGTGGAAACTATTGTTTTGTTGAGTGGCCAGAAAAAATCCCCAACTTATTACCTGATAATGCCGTAGAAGTTAATATCGTACAAGATGATGATAACAATAGATTAATTTCTGTTGTGAAATAAGCAGTATTTTTTAACTTTGTAGTAAATCGAATTCTATGTCCACATCAGATGATTTATTAAAATCCTTAGCTCAAGGGTTTATGCCTCAAGAAGAGATGCTTGAAGTTGCTCGTAAGAAGAGTAAGCTCCAAATAGGTATCCCAAAAGAAAACTCAATTCAAGAAAAAAGAGTACCTGTAGTACCAGATGGTGTTGCAGTTTTAGTAAACAACGGGCATGAAGTAATAGTTGAAACAGGGGCTGGAGAGGGGTCGAGTTTTAGCGATAAAGATTATTCTGAAGCAGGAGCAATAGTCGTTTTTTCTACAGAAGAGGTGTATAGGGCAAATATGATTTTAAAAGTTGAACCCCCAACTTTACAAGAAATTGACATGATGCAACAAGGACAGTTGTTAATTTCTGCATTACAACTGCCTATACAACCAAAGAATTTTATTAAAAAATTAATGGCCAAAAAAATCACGGCCATTGCTTTTGATTATATAAAAGATCCTGAAGGAATGCTGCCAATAGTAAGTGCAATGAGTGAGATTGCGGGTAATGCTTCTATTTTAATTGCAGCTGAGTACCTTAGTAATTTACATAAAGGACAAGGTCAATTATTTGGTGGAATCTCTGGAGTATCACCAACTGAGGTTGTAATTCTTGGTGCTGGAACAGTAGGGGAGTTTGCTGCTAAATCTGCTTTAGGATTAGGGGCAGTTGTTAAAGTTTTTGATAACAACACTAATAAATTAAGAAGACTCCAAACCATTCTTGGACAACGAATAGCAACTTCAATTATACAGCCAAAAGTTTTAGCAAAAGCCTTAAAATCGGCAGATGTTGTTATTGGAGCTATCAGTTCAGCAATTGGAAGAGCACCAATAATTGTTACGGAAGAAATGGTTAGTCAAATGAAAGATTTCTCGGTAATTGTAGATGTGAGTATTGATAAAGGAGGTTGTATTGAAACTTCGGAAGTAACGAATCATGATGCACCAATTTTTTCTAAATATGGTGTTATTCATTATTGTGTGCCTAATATTGCATCAAGAGTTGCAAGAACAGCTTCTTATGCATTAAGTAATGTAATAACACCAACAATTTTAGATACAGGTGAATTTGGAGGTTTAGAAGTGATGATTAAATCGTATCAAGGAATTCAAAATGGAGTATACATTTATAAAGGAATTCTTACCAATAAATATTTAGCCGATACTTTTGGCTTACCTTATAAAGATATTAATTTGTTATTAATGGCAATGTAGAATGGCAATAGACAGGAAAAGATTACTTTATCGTTTAAAATTTTATGGCTTGGGTTTTGGCTTAGGCTGTGTGCTGGTTTGGGCTACGTTAATTAAAGATAGAGACAGACCATCCTTTTTACCAGAAGGAAGGGTGCTTGAATTTTTTGAAGACACAGATATTAGAATTAGCGATGAGCTAAAGTGTAAATTAGAGTGTAATAACATTCCAGTTACTTTTATGGACAGTACTTTTTGGGCAAATGCCGATGTAAACTTTAAAGAAAGTGCAGTTAACAGAAAACCTTGCCCAGAGCATTATGTTAAATCTATTATGAAAGATGGTAGAGAAATAATAGTTTCTATAGAAAACTGTGAGGTTTGTTTAGATTGTGAAGAAGATAGGGTAGCCATACTAAGGAGTTTTATTAATGTTTTGGATAAGGATAAAATGTGTGATTGTTAATAGGAAATTCAGCATCATATCTATTTTTAAAGCTGACTAGCTATATTAGCTATTGCGAACTTACTTAGTTCAGGAATGGCTTCGATAAACACTTTAATTTCCCAGTGAGGTTTTTCACCTTGATTCTTGCCAAGAAAACTATGTTTTTCAGGTTTTAATAATACGGTAGATGGGATTAAGTATAAAGAACAATCCATATTCTTCATAACCAAGACAAAAGCAATCCATAGATTATCTTTAGGTTCCTTGAGATCTTCTTTTGAAATTCTTATACTCCCTTCCTTTTCGAAATTAAGTGATTGTAAATATAATTCGTGAAAATTTCCTTTGCCGGTCTTGATAATAAAATCCAACCCTTCTCTTCCACTTTCATTTTGAAAAACTTCTATGCCAACTTTCATTAACTCAAGTTTTACAAAGTGTTGTGTGTATTTATTTAAATTAATCATTCATTTACTTTTTATTTACAATTCTTGAAATTCAAAAGTAGGCGTTCCTTTAACTCCATATTCATCATAAAAATCAATAAAATGGAGTTTAAAATATTTTCCTTCTGTACTTTTTATAATATAATTTTGATGGATATATACTGTATATTGACCTGTACTAAAAACATACTCTTTCCAATCATAACCTATCATATTGATATTAGGCGAAAAAGAATAATTATTAATGTCGTTAATTGTTATACTTAAAAAATCTTTATCAAACACTTCAGCAACTTCAACTTTATTTCTATTGCTTAAACATCCTGTTACTAGATAGGTAGTTTCATCATCATAGTAATAATGTGTGTATTGAGAAAACATAATGTCCCAATTTTCTTTAGGAGGCTCGATGGATGCGATATTCCCATCTAACGACAAAAATGTAAAATTATAAGCATCATCTTTAGGGATATTCATCATTACATCATTTGTACCATTTAAATTAGAAAAATGAATATTAAAACTGTTACTACTAACTGATATAAGTTCAACTTTACTAAATCCTTGATGTGCTCCAAGTTCATCGAAACCTCTATCAATTATATATACATTATTCACTGACCAAGTTCCAATTGCAGTACTATCCATGCTTCCAGATGGCATATCTATTAAAAAAGAATAGCCAAGTGTATCACTAATATTTGTAAAATTTGTTGTTCCTGTGTTGGCTGTTTTTATATATTTGGCACCATTTAGTATCACATTAATTCCCGAAGCAGAAGTTTCAAAACCTAAATCCCAGTCGGTTTTCATATTCTTTTTCACCATTGTATTGGTTCCTAAATCAAAAAACAATTGGTAACGGTAATCCGACTCCATTGATACGCTACTCGTAATTACATCTCCAGGATCGTGAGCTGGAATAGGCAATTCTTCTTTTTCGCAAGAGAACAGAAATACGGAAAGGGACAACGGCAATAAGTATTTAATTTTTCTTGTCATAACTAACATTAAAAGTCATTTTTAAAAAGTAGGTTCTTCCCATTGCGACAGGAGAGCTACTGTTACTCCCACTATGAACTGAGCCTTGAGAAATAGAACTCACGTCTTTTACATCAAACAAATTTTTGCTTCCTAAAATAATTTGCATTCGTTTTTTCCAAAACTTTTTACCTACTGATAAGTCTGCGGTACGATAAGATTCAATGTAAGTCTGTGTTATTCCATCATTAGCATCTATTCCAAATCCAGGTAACCTACCAGTAAATTTGTAGAAAAAGGAAATAAATAATTGTGGTTTAGGGAATTCATAATTAATACTACTTTTTAATTCTGGTGTACAGCTAAACTCTTCAATATCGCTATTTTTTGATGAATAATTATACCTACCTATGTAAGAGCCTCCGGTTCCAAACTTAAAATGTTTGTAAGAAATATTATTATTTATCTGAATTCCATGAGTTTGATAATCTCCAATATTAACATAAGAATATTCGGCTCCGCTACTTTGAGCAAGTGTAATTAAGTTTTCTATCTTATTGTAAAATGAGCTTACATCCATTTTAATGAGATAGCTTTTTATAATTTTAGTATAGTTTGCCGAAAGGTTAAAATTTTTAGATTCTTCGGCTATTAAATCTGTATTACCAACAATATTGTGGTTAATATCAACAAAATCGAAATACAACTCTTTTAACGATGGTGCTCTAAATCCTCTTGCATAAGATGCTCTAATATTAAATTTACCTATGGTTTGTTTAATGTTAAGCGAAGGTGTTATTGGCGCTTGATAATTGGTATTATAAGCATATCGTACGCCTGGACGAACAACCGTATTTGCAAATGGTCTGTATTCCATACTTACATAACCAGCGTAATCTCCCATTGTTTGGGTTTGATTTTCTATTCTTCGTCCAAAAGCCTCTTCCATATTAAAATCTATCCCAAATTCATAATTGACTTTTACACTATCTTTTGAGGTAGAAAAACTACTTCGAATTATCCATTGGTTAAATTTTGTGGTATCCTGATCTCCAGAATTTTCGGTCTGAATTTCTTCTAATGTGGTTAAATCTTTAAAAAAGGTGTTTTTAATTCTCTTGTAATCATTGTAAGCTATTGTGGCTTTGATATTTTTATTCGTCTTAAATTTTTTATTAAAAAATAACGCATTATCAATTCTTGTAGTGTAATAATAATCATCAAAAGCTGTTTCTGCATAAGGGGACCTCGGCAACCCTCTGTTGTTAATTTTCTCATCAAAATACCCAAGAGTATATTTAATATTTCCTTCTTTTAAGCGATAATTGTAATTGATTTTTCCGAAAAATTGCTCTTTTGGTTTCCAACTTTTATAACGAGTACTATCTGCTATTTGTTGTTTTTCTCCAAAAATAGCATCCCCATCTATCCAACCATCAAAATAGTTTCTTCCTCCAGAAAAAGAAAGAGAATGTTTTTTTGCTGCAACAGAAATGGTTCCATCTAAATTATATTGACCAATATTTTCGGTGTATGAATTTACAGTTAAATTTAGTTTTTCGCTTTTATTGGCTTTAGTTATCAAATTAATAACTCCTGCCAATGCATTGGTTCCGTAATTAACAGACATAGGCCCTTCAATAATTTCAATTCGTTCTACATCATTTAAATTAATCTGACTTAAGTCT
>JAESUI010000083.1 GCA_016763135.1 Flavobacteriales bacterium | reverse complement strand
TAAGAAATATTTTAACTTAAAAAGTCAAGTTTTCACATTAGCAGTATTAACTGTATTTGCAGTAGGATGTGGAGGTGACGAACCAACGGATGAACAAATTGAAAATCCTATAGAAGATAACAATTCGAACAATACTACATTAATGGAAATTGATGGAAAAGTATTTAGCATACCTTCTCCTATTCAAACAGCAATGTTGATTAAAAATGCTGGAACGAATTATAATAAAGATATGTTAAATGAGCCTTCTAAGGTTACTAACTATTCTACTAACTTTAAAAAAGCAATTAATCTTGGTATATATGGTGCAGATTTAGGTTATGTTACTATGTATGACCAAACACAAGATGCCATTTCATTTTTAACTGCTGTTAAATCATTAGGTGATGACTTAGGAGTAAGTAGTGCTTTCGATTTGGAATTAGTTGAAAGGTTTGAAAAAAATATTGGAAATCAAGATTCATTATTAGTATTAGTTTCTGATGCATATAAATCTAGTGACAGATACTTAAAAGGAAATAAACAAAATGACATAGGTGGTTTAATATTAGCTGGTGGGTGGATAGAAAGTTTATACTTTGCTACTAACGCAGCAGAAATGACTGGTAATAAGGATATTGTAAAAAGAATTGGAGAACAAAAAACTACAGTTTATAACCTTATTAAATTATTAACTCCATATTACAGCAAGCCAGAGTTTACTACTTTGATTAATGACTTAATGGAATTAAACGAAATTTACGAGCAAGTAGAATCTACATATACTTATGTTAAACCAACTGTAGATGTAGAGAATAAGACTACTACAATTAATAGTACAACAGTAGTAAATATTACTGACGATCAATTAAAAGCTATTTCTGAAAAGATAATGAAAATGAGAATTGACATTATTAGCTAATAGAATATATAAAGAGAAATTATGAAAAAGAGCAACATACTTAAAACATTAACTTTAGTAATTGGATTAATTACTTATTCAGCATCTTTTGCACAATGTGACACAATCGCATCTTTATGTGATGAGCATATAACGTCTAAATTTATTTCTGATGGACAAGATTATAGATCTTTGTTATTGGATGATGAAATAGCTGAATTTAATATGACACTTTATGGTGGTAGTACCTATAGATTTGCTGCTTGTAGTGGTTTATCTGATGGAAACTTAATTTTTTCTGTTTACGATAAAGAAAGAAATTTATTATTTACAAACAAGGATTATGCAAACTCTGCGTATTGGGATTTTAAAATTACCAATACACTAGATTGCATCATCGAAGCTCAGTTAGATCCTAACAATTTAGCCTCAGGTTGTGCTGTTTTGTTAGTTGGTTTCAAGCAATAAATAATATAGAATTTATTTAAAGGCATTATTATAACTAATAATGCCTTTTTTAGTATCTTGACACGAAATCTGACTAACAAAATACTATGAGTGAAAGAATATTAAAAGCCTTAATGCAATTGTTTTCAATTGTATCTGATGCTGAAGATCTTTCTGACAATAGTAGAAAAATTGTTGCTTCTTTCCTTAAACAACAATTAAATCAACAATTAGTTGATGAATACTTGAAGCTTTATGATGAATTCATTGAAGCAAAAACTCGAAAATCAAAAGACGGAAAAAAGAAAAAGAGAACCTCTGTAAATTCTGTAAAAGTTCTTTTAATCTGCACTCAGATAAACGAAGAATTAGCACAAAAACAAAAAGTAATTGTTCTCATTCGTTTATTAGAATTTATCTATGCAGATGAGATTGCATCAGAGCAAGAAATGGAATTTGTTACTACTGTTTCAGAAACCTTTAATATTTCCAAAGAAGAATTTGATCTTTGCCACCTTTTTATAAAAAATACTAACGAAAGTACTTTTGATGTTGATAGTGCTCTCATCATTGATAATAAAAAAGAAAATACCTATAAAACAAGTCACCACATATACTCTGATGGTTTAAATGGAACATTAAGAATTGTTAAGCTTGAAAAAGTAAACATGTTCTTTGTTCGTTATTTTGGCGATGCTGAGTTGTATTTAAATGGCATCCTATTAAGTAAAAATCGTTCAAGCATACTTAATCAAGGGTCTTCTATAAGGAGCTCTAAAGTGCAACCTATCTATTATAGTGATATTGTTAGCTCATACTTTTCTAACGAGAATGCAGAAAAAATAGTTTTTAATGTAGAAAACCTAACCTACAGATTTAAAGGTGGTAACTATGGTATGCATCCTTTTAGTTTTTCAGAAGAATCTGGAAGAATGGTTGGTATTATGGGAGCTAGTGGAGCTGGTAAATCTACTTTACTAAACCTATTAAATGGAGCTTATACCCCAACTACTGGTCAAATAACCATTAATGGAGTTGACATTCATCACGAACCAGATAAAATAGAAGGTGTTATTGGTTATGTTTCTCAAGATGATTTATTGATTGAAGAACTTACTGTTTTTCAAAATTTATTCTATAATGCAAAACTTTGTTTTGCCAATCTGAACGAAAAACAAATCACCAAAAGAGTTCTTGATGTTTTGAATAGTATTGGACTTTATGAAACCAAAGATTTGAAGGTTGGTAGTCCAATGGAAAAAACCATTAGTGGTGGTCAAAGAAAAAGATTAAATATTGCATTAGAGCTTATTCGTGAGCCTGCTGTTCTTTTTGTAGACGAACCTACCTCTGGCCTTTCTTCAAGAGATTCAGAAAACATAATGGATTTACTTAAAGAACTTGCACTAAAAGGTAAATTGATATTTGTAGTAATTCACCAACCATCATCAGACATTTATAAAATGTTTGACAACCTATTGATTTTAGACACTGGTGGATATCCTATTTACAACGGAAACCCTATTGATGCAGTTGTTTACTTTAAACAATTAGTTAACCATGTAAATAGTGATGAAAGTGAATGCGTTAGTTGTGGTAATGTGAACTCTGAACAGATTTTTGACATTATAGAAGCAAGAGTTGTTGATGAATATGGTATTGCAACCAAAAACAGAAAAGTAGACCCTACCGAATGGTATGGGAATTATAAGGAACAGGTTGCTCAAGATGCTCTTGGATTTGATAAAACAAATGAAGCTTTAAAAATTATATCTAACATCCCAAACAAATGGAAACAGTTTAAAGTATTTATTATAAGAGATGTACTATCTAAGTTAACGAACAAGCAATATTTAATGATTAATTTTTTAGAAGCTCCATTTTTAGCTTTTATATTATCTTATTTAATGCGCTACTATAATTCTGATTCAAGTAATGAGTTAGGGTATATTTTTAGAGAAAATGAAAACTTTCCTGCCTATTTATTTATGTCTGTGATTGTTGCCTTATTTATAGGATTAACCGTTAGTGCTGAAGAAATATTTAGAGATCAGAAAATTAGAAAAAGAGAGAAATTCCTAAACTTAAGTACGGGAGGATATTTAGCTTCTAAAATTAGCGTGATGTTTATCATTTCTGCTATTCAAATGTTAACGTTTGTTATTGTAGGAAACTTGGTTTTGGATATTAAAGGAATGTATTTCTCATACTGGCTAGTGCTATTTACTACTGCTTGCTTTGCCAATATGCTCGGATTAAATATATCTGCAAGTTTCAACTCAGCTGTAACTATATACATTCTTATTCCATTCTTAGTTATTCCTCAACTATTATTGAGTGGTGTAATGGTTAAATTCGACAAGCTGAATCCTGTAGTAACTGTACAAGAAAATGTTCCAATTGTTGGAGAAGTAATGACTTCTAGATGGGCTTATGAAGCTATTGCAGTACGCCAATTTAAAGATAATGAATTTGAAAAAAGGTTCTACAAACTTGACAAAACATTCAAAAGATTTGAGTTTAGAAAAAATTACTGGCTAGGTAAGCTTACTGCAAAACTGAGTAGTGCTCAAAATAATTTTGGAAATGAAGATAAAACAGATTTAATTAATAAAAACCTAACAGTACTCAGAAATGAAATAAAAAAAGAGCTTAAACGTAATCCTAACATTGAGTTTAATTTGGTTGAGAGTTTATATATAGACAAACTGAATGATGAAGTATTTAGTGAAACTAAATTTTACTTATCTCAATTAAATAATTTCTATTTAAAGAAATATAAAAAAGCATATAATGAAAAAGATGCCTTAACTTCAATGTTAAATAAAGATAAAGAAGCTAAAGAGAAGTTCATAAAAATGAAAAATGCTTACACCAATGATGCTTTATCTGACTATGTGAAAGACAAAAATTCCATTAACAAAATATTAGAAATAGACGGGCAATTAATACAAAAAGCTGATCCTATATATTTAAGTTCAAGTGGATTTAGGTCTCATTTTTACGCTCCAGAAAAAAAAGTCTTTGGTATATATATAGATACTTTTTGGGTTAACATGGCAGTTATATGGTTAATGAGCCTCTTTTTAGGAATTTCACTTTACTTTGATTTACTAAGAAAAGGTATTGAAGGAATTGGAAAACTTTTTGAGAAGAATAAGTATTAATCAAATGTCTTCCACAATACATAACAAAACATCATTTATTAACGTAGAATTGAGGAGTAGCAACTCGTTGCACGTTATTTTCATAAAATGATTCGAAAATTTATATTTTTCTTTCCGTTACAACTTCTTTTAGTTAATCTAAAAAGGAATCACTTATTGTTATTGTTGTGGATTATTCTTTTTGGTTTTGTAAGTAAATCTATTGCCGGAAAATACGGGATTCACTACTTATTCTTAGCTCCTGAATATCTAGGCACTGTTAGTTTTTGGTCATATTGCATTATGGGGTTTGCTATTGGAGGCTTTGTTATGACATTCAACATTAGTAGCTACATTATTAACAGTAAACGATTTCCGTTTATTGCAGCACTCAAAAGGCCATTTGTGAAATTTTGTATTAATAATTCTTTGCTCCCACTAATTTTTATAACGTATTACATTTCTCATGTTATTCACTATCACCTCGAAAATGAAAACACAACCAATATTCAAATTGCTTTTTATGTATTGGCAATTTTAGTTGGTTACACCGTTAATATTTTAGGATCCCTTACCTACTTCTTATCTACCAATAAAAACATATTTAAGAAATTAGGAATTTCTGCAAGTGCTGATGAAGATAAACCTATCAATTCTTTATTTTCCAAACAGGAAAGTATTTATAACATCTTAAAAAGCAAAACCAAATGGCACGTTGAAATATATCTTCATACTCCATTTATTATTAAACCAGCACGAAATATTTTTCACTATGATAAAAAAATGCTAAAATCTGTGATTTCTCACAACCATTTAAATGCATCTCTTTTTGAAATTGTAATATTTGTTTCCCTAATTGTTTTGGGGCTGTTTAGTGAAAATCCAATATTTGTTATCCCCGCAGGAGCAAGTATCATCCTCTTTTTCACCATTGCTTTTATTTTAATGAGTGCTTTTTACACATGGCTCAAAGGTTGGACAACTATTGCTTTTATCGTGTTATTTTTTCTTTTCAATAACCTATCAAAAAATGACAGTTTTACTTATAGCAATATGGCTTATGGATTAAATTATACTACTGAAAAAGCTGATTATTCTATCAAGAACCTCAATCAATTTAGAAACAATAAGTCTAATTTATCTAACGATAAAAAAAATGCCCTAGCAATACTGGAAAACTGGAAAAAGAAAAACAATACTAGTTTAAAACCGAAAATTGTATTTATTAATACTAGTGGGGGTGGATCTCGTTCCATGTTGTGGACTTTTTACATGCTTCAAACTTCAGATAGTATTACAAATGGGAAATTATTTAATCAAACTCATTTAATTACTGGCTCGTCTGGAGGAATGATTGGAGCTTCTTATTTTAGAGAATTAATTCTAAGAAAAGATTCATTAAAAAACTCTATCTATTCTACTCATTATTTAAATAATGTTTCTAAAGATTTATTAAATCCTATTGCTTTTAGCATTGCTACAAATGATTTTTTCTTCAGAATGAAAACATATCAAGATGGTAAATACTCATACACAAAAGACAGGGGCTATTCTTTTGAAAGACAATTAATAATAAATACCGATGCCATTTTTGATAAGAGATTAAAAGACTACTCTCAACCTGAATACAGTGCTGAAATTCCAATAATGATTTTATCTCCTACTGTAATTAATGATGGTAGGCGACTATTAATCTCTTCTCAGCCTATCTCTTATTTAACCCAAAATTCAACACCTAGTTCAATTAGAAATCAGGCAATTATAGAAAATATTGAGTTTACACGATTATTCGAAAAACAAGATGCCAGCAACTTGAAATTTACTAGCGCTTTAAGAATGAGTGCTACTTTTCCTATAATAATGCCTAGAGTATCATTACCGACAGAACCTCAAATAACTGTTATGGATGCTGGTATGAGAGATAATTTCGGAAAACTAACTACCTATAAATACATTTACACCTTTCAAGATTGGATTAATGAAAATACTAGCGGTATTATTATTATAACACTAAGGGATAAACAAAAACACTTAACAGTAAACAAAAAATCTACAAGTAGTATCACCGAAACCTTTCTAAGTCCAGTTGGCAGCTTATACGAGAATCTCTTCCCTATTCAAGATTATAACTTAGATGAAATGTTACAGTATTTAGGTAATGACTTTACACAACCTATTGACATCATTGATTTTGAATTAAATAATTCTGAAAATGAAATCTCATTAAGTTGGCATTTAACAACCAAAGAAAAAGAAAGAGTCTTAAATTCTATTTATTCTAAAAAGAATCAAGAATCACTTAAAAGATTAAAATCGTTATTGGACTAATAATTCACTAATTCAACCAACTCTTCTTTAAATCTTTCTTTAGGCATAAATTGCTCTTCTAACTGGTTAATAAAAGGGACTGGTGTGTCCATACTTGCAACCCTTTTTATTGGAGCATCCAAGTACTCAAAACAATTCTCTGTAATTAACGCACTTAACTCACCTCCTATTCCACTAAATAGTGTAGCCTCATGTAATATAATTACTCGATTTGTTTTCTTTACCGATGCAAATATTGTTTCAGTATCTAACGGAACCAACGTTCTTAAATCGATTAAGTCAGCAGATATTTCTGGATTTTCATCTAATGCTTCTATTGCCCAATGCACTCCCATGCCATAAGTAACAATAGTAATCTCACTACCTTCTCTTATTAATTTGGCTTTACCTATTTCTATGGTGTAATAGTCGTTAGGGACTTCTTCTTTTATACTCCTATACATCCCTTTATGCTCAAAAAACATTATAGGGTTAGGGTCTTCAATACTTGCTGCCAACAACCCTTTTGCATCCCTTGGAAAAGCAGGATAAACCACTTTTAACCCAGGTACTTGCGTGAACCAAGCTTCATTACATTGAGAATGAAAAGGGCCTGCAGCCATTCCTCCTCCTGTTGGCATACGAACAACAACATCTGCATTTTGTCCCCAACGATAATGAGATTTAGCCAAATTATTACAAATCTGTGTCATTCCTTCAGAAACGAAATCAGCAAACTGCATCTCTACCATTGCTTTTTGTCCGTTAATTGCCAACCCTAAGCCTGCGCCTAAAATAGCAGATTCACAAAGTGGTGTATTCCTTACTCGGTCTCTTCCAAACTGTTTAACAAAACCATCCGTAATTTTAAAAACACCTCCATAATCACCAATATCTTGCCCCATCAATACTAAATTCCCATACTTCTCCATACTCTGGCGTAAACCATCAGAAATGGCATCTATCATTCTTATTTCTGTTTTCTCTTGGCTTGTTGGTGTTGTTTCTTCAAATTTAAATGGAGCATAAATATCATTTAATTCTGTTTCTTTATCTGCTACTAACGCTTCTTCTTCATAAGCTTTATCCCATTCAGAAATTACTTCTGCTTTAATTGTTGATTTTATTTCTGCTATGGTTTTCTCATCCAATACCTTTTCATCCAATAAGAATTTCTCATAATTCTCAACTGGATCTTTCTTACCCCATTCATCCATTAACTCTTGTGGAACATATTTGGTTCCAGAAGCCTCTTCATGACCACGCATTCTAAATGATAAGCACTCTACTAAAATTGGTCGTGGATTTTTACGAATAGATTCTGCTATCTCGCTTATTTTATGATAAACTTCTAAAATATTATTCCCTTCAATTAACTCCGTTTCAATTCCATAACCAATCCCTTTATCTACAAAATTCTTAAAAACAAATTGCTCACTCGATGGAGTTGAAAGTCCATAACCATTGTTCTCCACCAAAAATATAACTGGTAATTTCCATACTGCAGCAGTATTAATTGATTCATGAAAATCTCCTTCACTTGCTCCTCCATCACCAGTAAAAACTAACGTTACTTTCTCTTCTTTTTCCAATAAATTTCCTAAAGCAATTCCATCCGCAACCCCCATTTGAGGTCCCAAATGAGAAATCATTCCTATAATATTATGTTCTTTAGATCCAAAGTGAAAAGAACGATCTCTGCCTTTTGTAAAGCCATTCATCTTACCTTGAAATTGAGAAAACAATCTATATAATGGAATATCTCTAGAGGTAAATACACCTAGATTTCTGTGCATTGGCAAAATAAACTCATCTTTATTCAATGCCATTGTTGCACCTACAGATATCGCTTCTTGCCCTATACCAGAAAACCACTTTGAGATTCTTCCTTGACGTAACAAAACCATCATCTTTTCCTCAATTAATCGAGGTTTTAATATGGCTCGATAAAGATTTATTAAAACTTCATCAGAATACTTTCTACGATTGTATTTAAGTGGCATATTTGTTGAATTTATTGAGAACAAAGTTAACTGAAATTGTGTAACTTTACTCTCGGATTTGTTTATTTTATAACAAAATATTGGTGATGATGTTAATAAATTATTAAGTCGATTAAAATGCAAGAAATTATTGTTTTCACGATTGCGACTATAGCCTTGGTTTATTTATTTATCAAGTTTGTTATTAAACGAAAGTCTCACGATTGCGGTAAATGCGGCATTGCTGACAACAAAGAAACAAAGAATCAATAATTCTATTTTTCCTTAATGAATTCTTACTTAAATCATCTTAAGCTTTTATTAAAGAAATTAGGTATTGCTTTTCTCATCTTTTCTTTATGTAGAATACTATTCTATATATTTAATGTTCATCATTTCACAGATGTCTCGTTTGACCTTTTCTTATATGGCCTCCAATTTGATTTAGTAGCCATATCCTTCCTTTTCGCCCCTCTAGTTCTACTGCATCTAATTCCTTTTCCATTCAGAAGTTTCAAAAAATACAGCCTTATTTTATCACTATTTTTCTATCTTCCAAACTCATTAGCAATTCTCCTTAACTTACTAGATGTAGCTTATTTTGATTTTACAATAAAAAGAACAACTGCAGATTTTTTTGGAATGATAGGTACGGGTGATGATTTTTTTAAATTACTCCCCCACTACATTATTGATTTTTGGTATGATTACATACTCCTTATAGGGCTACTTATTCTCTCTTGGTTCTTACATAAAAAATACTGTAACCCGGTAACTCTATTTAAGTCCTATGTTAAAAAGGATTACATAATTCATTCTTCAATATTCATATTATTTTCTGGTCTTATGATCCTAGGAATGAGAGGAGGAGTTCAATATAAACCCATAAATATAGTTAACGCAGGACAACATGCACAAGCTCAAAATATACCTGTTGTTTTAAATACTCCTTTTACAATCATGAAAACACTATTTGTTGGCAACATCGAAAGTGTAAGCTATTTTTCTGAAAATGAACTTTCAACTATTTATACACCAGAAAAATCAATTAATACTGGAGGTGCCCTTAAAGGAAAAAACGTTGTACTTATTATTCTTGAAAGTATGACAAAAGAATATGTAGGAGGTTTTAATAATGGCAAAGGATATACCCCTTTTATAGATTCTCTTTTAAAAGAAAGCTATGTATTTACTAATGCCTATGCTAATGGACAAAGATCTATAGAAGCTCTACCTTGTCTTTTAACAGGCCTTCCTCAATTAATGAACTCTCCTTATGTTTTATCTACCTATACTGGAAACAAATTAAACGGATTCCCAGAGATTCTTAAAGAACATGGCTACAACACATCTTTTTATCATGGCGGAGCTAATGGAACTATGAATTTTAATGGGTTTGTTGGCGTTGTAGGAATAGATAATTATTATGGGCTTAATGAATACCCAACAAAAGAAAAAGATTTTGATGGTTTATGGGGGATTTTTGATGAGCCATATTTACAATATTATGCTGATGAGTTAAATAAAAAACAAGAACCTTTTTTCAGTACGATCTTTACTGTATCATCTCATCATCCCTATACTATCCCAAAACAGCATATTGGCAAATTCCCTAAAGGTGATTTACCATTGCACGAAACTGTAGGCTATACAGATTACGCTCTAAAAGAATTCTTTAAAACTGCTCAAAAGATGTCATGGTTTAATAACACTGTTTTTGTTTTTACTGCTGATCACTCTTCAAAATCAAGTACAGCTATATACAACACAAGACTAGGGAGATATTCTGTCCCTGTTTTTTTCTATGCACCAACAACCTATCTAAAAGGAGTTAATGATGAGCTATTTCAACACATAGATATTCCATCTACAATTATAGGCTTACTAGGCATTAAAAGTCAATTTATTTCTTTTGGAAATCATGCTTTTGATGAATCAACTAAATTTGCTGTTCAATATGTAAGTGATAGATATCAAACCACAGTAAAAAATAATTTTCTGATTTTTGATGGTGAAAAAACTACTGACTTTTACAATCTAAAACAAGACTCTTTATTAACGAAAAATTTAATCAACTGTTTAAGTTTAGAACAAAATAATGAAAAAAATAAGGCTGAAAAACTCTTAAAAGGAATTATTCAGCAATACAATAATAGATTGATTAACAACAATCTATCTATTTCAAAATAATTATCAGTACTAAACAAAACATACTATTTATCATTAACCCTATTTCTGGAGTAGGAAAACAAAAGCTTGTTGAAAAACTAATCGATATTCATTTAGACTCAACTAAGTTTAATGTCGATATTAAATATACAAAAAGAGCAAAACATGCAATTAAAATTAGCTCAAATAATTTAACTAATTACGGAATCATAGTTGCTGTTGGTGGTGATGGATCTGTTAATGAAGTTGGGAAATCTCTTATTAATACAAATACTACTCTAGCTATAATACCGGTAGGTTCTGGTAACGGTTTAGCAAGAGATCTAAAAATTCCGATTAACATTTGCAAGGCTATATCACTTATTAATAATGGTAAAACGCAGTTAATTGATACCATTAAAATCAATAACGATTACTTCCTTGGTACAGCAGGTATTGGTTTTGACTCTTATATTAGCTGGAAATTTGAAGAAGCTTCGACCAGAGGTTTTTGGACCTATTTAAAAATAGCATTAAAAGGTTTTTTAAAATACAAACCTTTAGACTATCCTATCATTTATGATGATAATAAGAAAACCATTTCTAAAGGTTTCTTAGTTACATTTTCTAATTCAAAACAATATGGGAATAATATTTATATTTCTCCTAACTCAATTATTGATGATGGTTTTGTAAGACTAATTGTTGTAAGAAAATTCCCGCTAATTTATTTTCCTGTATTTGTATACTACCTATTGAGTAAGAAAATTCATAAATTTAAATTCACCGAAGAATTTAAAAGTAAAAAACTAACTGTCATTAATCCCGAAAAAAGAATACATATTGATGGAGAACCTATAGAAATGGATAATAAGTTAGAAATAGAGGTTATTCATAAATCATTAAAAGTATTAGTGCCATGAGCAAAAAAAAAGAAATATTGTTTATTCAACAAATCCTGATTATGACTATGATGATGAAAATGAAAGTTTTGACACCCTAGAAAAAGAAGAACAGGAACTAAAAGTGCTAATTGACCGTAAACAACGTAAAGGAAAATCAGTTACCTTAATTACTGGTTTTATCGGAAATAATGATGACATGAAAGATTTAGCTAAAGTTTTAAAATCTAGATGCGGTGTTGGAGGATCTGCAAAAGAAAATGAAATACTAATTCAAGGAGAATTTAAAGATAAAATTTATGGCTTGTTAATCAACATGGGCTATTCAAAAACAAAGAAGGTTGGAGGTTAACCTATAATTTTTTTAACTAAGTTATTTAAGTTATTATTGTATAGTACAAAACAAGAAAAAATTAAAAAACTAAACC
>JAESUI010000082.1 GCA_016763135.1 Flavobacteriales bacterium | reverse complement strand
ATTCTCCAATTTAGTTGGATATGAAAAGAGAATTTTCATCTATAAATAAACCTCACTTCCTTTATCTGAAAACTCTTTCGATTTTTCTTTCATCCCTTCTTCCAATGCTTCTTGCTCACTTATTTCTTGTTTAGCGGCATATTCTCTTACTTCTTGAGAAATTTTCATTGAACAGAAATTCGGTCCACACATTGAACAAAAGTGCGCAATTTTTGCTCCTTCTGCTGGTAATGTTTCATCGTGATATTCTCTTGCAGTATCTGGATCTAATGCCAAGTTAAATTGGTCATTCCATCTAAACTCAAAACGTGCTTTACTCAATGCATTGTCTCTTATTTGAGCACCTGGATGTCCTTTTGCTAAATCAGCTGCGTGAGCTGCCAATTTATAAGTAATAACTCCTACTTTAACATCATCTCTATCTGGTAAACCTAAATGTTCTTTTGGTGTTACATAACACAACATAGCACAACCGTACCAACCAATTTGTGCTGCTCCAATTGCCGAAGTAATGTGATCATACCCTGGTGCAATATCCGTTGTTAATGGTCCTAAAGTATAAAATGGAGCTTCAAAACATTCTTCTAACTGGATGTCCATATTTTCCTTAATCATGTGCATTGGCACGTGACCAGGCCCTTCTATCATTACTTGAATGTCGTGAGCCCAAGCAACTTTTGTCAACTCGCCCAATGTTCTTAATTCAGCAAATTGTGCTTCATCATTTGCATCAGCAATACTTCCTGGTCTTAGTCCATCACCTAATGAGAAAGCAACATCGTAAGCTTTCATAATATCACAAATATCTTCGAAGTGCGTATACAAGAAACTCTCTTTATGATGTGCTAAACACCATTTTGCCATAATAGAACCACCACGAGAAACAATTCCTGTAACTCGATTAGCAGTCATAGGAACATATCTTAACAATACACCTGCGTGAATCGTAAAATAATCAACTCCCTGTTCTGCTTGTTCAATTAATGTATCTCTAAAAATTTCCCACGTTAAATCTTCTGCTTTACCATTTACTTTTTCTAAAGCTTGGTAGATTGGTACTGTTCCAATTGGCACTGGAGAATTTCTAATAATCCACTCTCTTGTTTCGTGAATATTATCTCCTGTAGATAAATCCATAATATTATCTGCTCCCCAACGACAAGCCCATACAGCTTTTTCTACTTCTTCTTCAATACTTGAAGTAACTGCACTGTTCCCAATATTAGCATTGATTTTTACTAAGAAATTTCGTCCAATAATCATTGGCTCACTTTCTGGATGGTTAATGTTATTCGGAATAATTGCCCTACCTGCAGCAACTTCATCTCTAACAAACTCAGGAGTAATTTCTTTTACTGGAGTATTTGCTCCAAAACTGTTTCCTGGATGTTGACCAACCTCGTCTTTATATTCTTGTAAATTTTGATTCTCACGAATAGCAATATATTCCATCTCTGGAGTAATGATTCCTTGTCTGGCATAATGCATTTGAGTAACATTCTTGCCTTCTTTTGCTTTTAATGGTTTTTTGATGTGCTCAAATCGTAAATAATCAATGTCAGATTTCAACATTCTTTCTTTCCCGTATTCCGAAGAAATACCATCTAATTCTTCCACATCGCCCCTATCCATCACCCATTTCTGGCGAATAGGTTCTAATCCTTTCTTTACATCAATTTTTGCGTTTTCATCTGTATATGGGCCACTAGTATCGTAAACCGTTACAGGAGCATTTTTTGAATCCTTTTTATTAAAATTATCCTGAGTATCCTCTAACGTAATTTGACGCATTGCAACATTTATATCGTGAATTTTCCCTTTCACAAATATTTTTTTTGAAGCTGGAAAAGGGGTTCTCGTTATGAGTTCTTGACTTGGTACTTTTTCTTTTTTCATAGTATTTCAGTATTAAGGAGCGAGTAATCAGTAGTTAGAATATTTTACTAATCCCTACTTTCACTCCATTATTTATTATCAATTTTTCAATTATCAATTCCCTAGCCACCTTGCGTGGCTTTTATAATTGTTATGTTATCGTTTTCTTTTAAGTTAGTTTGTCCCCATTCTGTTTTTGAAATTACTGTTAAATTAACTGCTATTGCAATTCCATTAACATCAATATTGAGTTGATCAACCATTGATTGAATATTAGACAACTCTTCTAAAAACTGTTTGTTATTATTAACTGTAACTTCCATTTCATATTTTTTTATCATTCTGAATGTAGTTTGTTTGAAATTTATTTTAACTACAAAACGAAATGAAGAATCTATGTTAGATTCATCACTTCATTTTACAACAATCCGCAAAAGCGTATTGGTAAAATTTTGTTCTGAATGACACGCTGCTTTAGAAATGTATCGGAACGGATTTGTCCTTTAGTTACTTTTTCCTTCGTCCGCATTATCGGCATCAGGTTAAAAGGGTATAATCTCAGTCCAAAAATAATTGAACACCCCTAAAGCTTCTTCAAAAATAATTATTTATTAAAAAAGACTCCCTAATATAGCTCACCTTTTATCAACATAATATTAACTATTGTTAATAGATTATTTCCACCACTCTATTTGCTCAATTCCTTTTTCATTTATTATGATTGGCTCTCCTATTTTAGGAACAACTATATCAACATCCATTTCCTTGGCTTTTTTTATTATTCTTTCCACAGGGTCTGTCCAACTATGTAGAGCCAACTTAAAAGCCCCCCAATGGATAGGCATTATTCTTTTTGCTTTTATATCAACAGCTGCTTGAACAGTCTCCTCTGGAAACATATGTATTTCTTTCCATAATTCATTGTACTGACCACATTCCATCATCGCAAAATCAAATGGACCATACTTCTCTCCTATTTCTTTAAAGTGATCTCCATAACCACTATCACCACTAAAGAATATGTTTTCATTTTTAGATTCAATAATCCAAGAAGCCCATAATGTACTCCCTCTATCTGTTAGCCCTCTTCCGGAAAAATGTTGTGCTGGTGTACAGCGAAAAATTAACCCTTCATGCTCTACGTTTTCCCACCAATCTAATTCTACAATTTTATCTTTGCTAACACCCCATTCTATTAAATGAGCTCCCAGACCTAAAGGGGTATAAAACATTTTTACCTTATCTTTTAATTTCATTATCGATTCATAATCTAAATGATCATAATGGTCGTGAGATAAAATAACGGCATCAATTTGTGGCAATTTTTCAATTTTTATCGGCAGTTGATTACTAAACCTTTTAGCCCCCAACCAAGGATGTGGCGCAGGAACTTCTCCCATCATTGGATCAATCAATATGTTTTTATCCTCAATTTCTAATAAGAATGTTGAATGTCCAAACCAAAACAATCGCGTTTCTCCTTGATATTCGGCTATATCAAGAGAATCCATTTTGCTTACTGAAACATTTTCTTGAGGAATTGAATTGGGTTGTGGCTTCAAATACTCTTTTAACATTTTCACATATACCCCAAAACTATTGTCAAGTTTT
>JAESUI010000081.1 GCA_016763135.1 Flavobacteriales bacterium | reverse complement strand
TCCCACTGACTTGTAAACTCGTAGGGTTTAACTGGTTTAGTACAAGAATGTGATGGTTCAAACATGATAGGTTCTCTAAACATTAATTCTAATGAATTTAAAATGGACCATTCAACTTCTTGTACATCAGAAGTCATTCTTGACATAATATCTCCCTTACGTTGCTCTGAATAATAAGAAAGTGGTAAGTCCAATGTTTTTTGATGTAATTTTCTTCTTAAATCTCTTACTACTCCAGTTCTAAGGACAGAAATGTAGTACAAAGCCAAATACCTGAAAACATTTTTAAAGAAGAATAATATTCCAACCAAAATACATACAAAAAGCAGAGCAGCTACTTTATCATTCTCTGCTACCATTTGTCCTAGTGTGTAATTGTAGTAAGCTTCTATGTAATCTTTAGTGAAAAAAAACGTTGGTTCTGAAGTTACAGGGACACTAGACTCTTGATTGAAAAGCAAGTTCAAGAATGGGATAAAGAGCATTACTGAAAGAAGCTCAAAGATTACAGATAGGATATTGCAAAAAATATTGATAAAGGCATATTTTTTATAGCCCATAGCATACTTTAATATTTTTCCGAAACTTTTCATAATTCCCCTCTAGGGAGGGGTAAGGGGGTGGGTTTAATTTATAATACGAAAATACATAATTCTTGACTTACTCAATAATTATAAGTAGGCATTGCTTGTTAAAATAGCTCTACTCCGGTAAAATTGAATGGAGTAATTTGTTTCAATTCAGCTTTAATGTCATCATTAACGTTTAATCCGTCAATAAATTTTGCAATAGAATCAGCAGTTATTTTTTCGTTGGTACGCGTTAGTTCTTTAAGAGCTTCATAAGGTTTTGGATAACCTTCTCTTCTCAATACTGTTTGAATTGCTTCAGCAGCAACAGCCCAGTTATTTTCAAGGTCTAATGCTATTTTATCTTTATTAATTAAGAGCTTATTCATTCCTTTAATCAAAGATGATAGGGCCAATAAAGAATGGCCAATAGGAACTCCAACATTTCTTAAAACAGTTGAGTCAGTTAAATCTCTTTGTAAACGAGAAATAGGCAACTTAGCTGAAAGGTGCTCGTAAATAGCATTGGCAAATCCTAAATTTCCTTCAGAATTTTCAAAATCAATAGGGTTTACTTTGTGCGGCATAGCCGAAGAACCAATTTCTCCTTCCTTAATTTTTTGTTTGAAATATTCCATTGAAACGTAAGTCCAAACATCCCTATCTAAATCAATTAAAATGGTATTGATTCTTTTTAATCCATCAAAAAGGGCTGCTAAATTATCGTAATGCTCAATTTGTGTAGTGGTTTGTGATCGATCTAAACCTAAAATATTATTTACATAATTATTAGCAAAATCAACCCAATTAGTTCCTGGATATGCTACATGATGTGCATTTAAGTTTCCTGTGGCTCCACCAAATTTTGCTGAAAAAGGAATTGCTTTAACTTGTACTATTTGTTTTTCTAAACGTTCAACAAATACATAAAACTCCTTTCCTAATCGAGTAGGAGAAGCTGGCTGTCCGTGTGTTTTTGCTAACATCGGAATATCTTTCCATTCAGTAGCTTTGGCTCTAATTAAGTTTACAGCTTCATCTAACATTGGATAATAAACATCATTTAATGCTTCTTTTAAAGACAATGGAACAGAAGTATTGTTAATGTCTTGAGAGGTTAATCCAAAGTGAACGAATTCTTGTTGTTCATTAATGCCTAAAGCGGTGAATTTGTCTTTTATGAAATACTCAACAGCTTTTACATCATGATTGGTAACTTTTTCAATTTCCTTAATAGCTAATGCATCATCATTAGAAAAGTTCTCGTAAATACCACGAATTGAACTATATAATGATTTATCGAAATTAGCTAACTGAGGTAATGGTAATTCGCATAATGCAATGAAGTATTCAATTTCTACCCTAACTCTGTATTTAATTAAAGCAGCTTCAGAGAAGTATTTCCCCAAATCTTTAGTTACTCTTCTATATCTACCATCAATTGGCGAAATTGCTGTTAATTCACTTAAACTCATTTGCATTGTTTTAAATTTGAGATACGATTGATTAAAAGTTTTAAAGTACCTCAATAATTATTACAGGCATAGCCTGTTAAAAATTGTTAAACGACAAAAGTAACTCTTTTAGAGAGAATAAGTAGGGTGATTAATACGTATATTTGAAGGTAGTAAGAAATTAATTATGAGTTTATTTAAAGGGTTTGGAAATGGTTTTGGTGCTTATGGAAAAGCATTAACTCTAATATTTAGTAATGGTTTATGGTGGTATTTTTTATTTCCATTATTATTAAACATCTTTTTAATAGTGGCGAGTTGGTATGGCATTTCTTCATTGTCTGATTATGCTGAGAATTGGGTAAATGATTTATTTAAGTTTGAAGACGATGATTTCTTCTTGGCAGAATATTTACAGTCGAGTTCAGGATATGTAGCAGTTGCTATTGGTTGGGTGGTATGGTTTATCTCTAAAGTTTTACTATTTGTTTTATATGGTCTTTTTGGTGGGTACATCATAATAATGTTAATGTCACCTGTTTTTGCAATACTATCAGAAAAAGCAGAAGAAATTTTAACTGGAAATAAATACCCATTCAATGGAGATCAATTAATGAGAGATGTTGTAAGGGGTGTTGTGATTGCTTTTAGGAATATGTTCATCGAATTTGGGTACATGATAGTAATCCTTATTTTAAGTTTTTTCATTCCTATTCTTGGAGGAATAATAGGAACAGTAATTCTATTCTTTATTGCATCATATTTCTATGGTTTTGCATTTATTGATTACACCAATGAAAGAAGAAGATTAACCATTAAACAGAGTGTGAAATTTATTAGAGCAAACAAAGGAATGGCAATAGGAAATGGATTTATATTTGCTTTGGCTATGTTTATTCCTTTATGTGGGACTACCATAGCTGGATTTATTGCTATTGTTTCAGTTGTTGCAGCGACCATATCAACACATAAAATTGTAGATTTGTCAAATAATCCTTATGCTAAGAATAAAACAGCTGAGCCAGAAACAGAGGTGGTTGATGAAAGTATAAAGGCAATTGAAGAAGATACAAAACTAATTGATGAAAACACAGAAGATATAGATGGAAAACCCGAAGATTAAAGTTTCAGCAGTATCTTATTTAAATACATTGCCGTTTATTTTTGGAATAAATAATTCTGAGGTAGTTAACGATATCGATCTATCGTTAGATATTCCATCTGATTGTGGGATGAAGTTACTGTCTGGAGAAGTAGATTTAGGATTGGTTCCAGTGGCTATACTTCCTCAATTAAAAGAATACCATATAATTTCTGATTATTGCATTGGTGCTGAAGGGAAAGTAGATTCAGTTGCTTTATATAGTGATGTTCCCTTAGATGAAATAGATAGTGTTTATCTAGATTATCAATCTAAAACTTCGGTTAACTTGGTGAAAGTATTGGCAGATAAGTATTGGAAAATAGCTCCAAAATGGGTTGACTCAACCGTTGGGTTTGAAGATGAAATTTCAGGTAATACAGCTGGAGTAATCATTGGGGATAGAACTTTCAACTTATCAAAAACCTATCAGTACAAATATGATTTAGCAGAGGAATGGTTTAGGTTTACTGGATTGCCTTTTGTCTTTGCTTGTTGGGTTTCTAATAAAAAATTATCTGCATCATTTATTACTAAGTTTAATGCAGCATTAAGAATAGGGGTTACTAATATCGATGAAGTCATTCTAGGTTATAATGAGAATGATATTTCTAATGATATGTTAAAAAGATATCTCACGAAAAATATTTCTTATTTTTTGGATGATAATAAGCAAAAAGCAATAAAAGAATTCCTTAGTCATATAGGAACCGAAGAGGTCTTAATCTCTGAATCTTAACAGTTTTAATAATAAAATTTTTAATCCTAATCTTATTCACTATTTTTGTTTGAGTACATAAGCATTATATACTCATTAGCTGTTGGCATAATAGATGTTATAATGAGTATTAAAAAAGCAGAAAATGAAAACAAAATTATTACTACTATTCTTAGTGTTTAACTTTTTAAGTGTTGCTGTAATAGCACAAAAAGAGGATAAAAAAACGGGTAAAATTGGTTACAAGTTTAAAATGCAAGATGCAAGGCACAAATACTTAGCAGATGGAAATGTAAGAGCATCCTTAAATATATATAGAGAATTGTTAACTGATTATACCAATGATGCAATGATTAACTATAGAATAGGAGAATGTCATTATCGTTTAAGGAATTATGAATTGGCTGTTGAGTATTTTCAGAATGCAAAAAACTTAAATGATGAAGTAGATAAAGAATTGTATTATAATTTAGCTCAAGCTTATCATAGAAATAATCAATTAGATAAATCATTAGAAGCATACAATATATTCAATACTTCAGCATCTAAAAAGGATAGGAAGTACTACAATGTTGCTAAAAGAATTTCTCAGATTGATTATGCAAAAAAAATGATTGCAAACCCTGTAAAAGTAAAAATTGAAAATTTAGGAAAGAATATTAATTCAAGAGGTGGAGATTATGCTCCTTCAATTTCTGCAGATGGTAGAACAATGATTTTTACTTCAAGAAGATCAGATACCAGAGGTGGTGGAGTTGATAAAGCAGGAGATTTTAAGTATTTTGAAGATATCTATATTTCTGATTGGGATACGATTGAAAATACTTGGAATAAGGCTCGGCCAATTGAAGGGAAATTAAATACTGATGGACATGATGCAAGTTTAAGTATATCTCCAGATGGGTAGCAAATATTTATTTACAGAAATGACGGAGAGGTTTATATTGGTGATATTTTTGTTTCTAAGATAAGAGCATCCTCTGGTACTTGGGGGAATCCAAAACCGTTAGAGAAACCAATCAATACATCTTATTTGAGAGTTCAGCTTGTTTATCTGCAGATGGTAATAAGCTTTATTTTGTAAGTGAAAAAGAAGGTAAAAAATATGGAGCTCAAGGAAGAGGAGATATTTATGTTGCCGAAAAAATATCTCGTACAATGTGGGGAGAGCCTAAGAATTTAGGTCCAATGATTAATACAGAAGGAGATGAAAACCTAGTATTTATTCACCCTGATGGAAAAACGTTGTTTTTTAGTTCTAATGGTCACTTATCTATTGGGGGTTATGATGTTTATATGTCTAAATTACAAGATGATGGAACTTGGGGTAAACCAGAAAACTTAGGTTATCCTATTAACACTATTGGTGATGATGTTCATTTTACATTGAGTGTTGATGGTAAAACAGCTCATTATTCATCTGTTAGAGAAGATGGATTAGGAGAAAGAGATATTTATAAAATTGATATGTCTAACTATCCAATATTATCAGATGGAGTTGCAATTAGTTTATCTATCTTGAAAGGTGTTGTTACAAATGGCGAAGATAAAATTGCAGGAGATATTACTTTTAAAGATGCATCTGGAAATATAGTTGCAAAAACTTCATGTGATGATGCAGGTAATTATTTTATCACTTTAGCAGGAGGAAATAAATACACTGTTACAGTTACTGCTGAAGGATATGTTTCTACAACTTCTGAGATAGATCTTCCGTTAGGAAAAGATGGGAAAACATTAATTCAGGTGGCGGCTTTTAGTTTAGATAAAGTAGTAGCTCCAGAATAATAATGTTTTACGGTAATGGATTAATAATAGATAAAGAAAGGAACAGGTACAAAAAATATGTATCTGTTTTGTTTTTTAAGGTAGGTGATTGGAAACCACTTCCGAAAATTTCATTCGTTGCATTTACTAAAGTTAAGGGGTTTCAAACGATGCATGCTCCTAGAACGATGGGAGCTTCTGTTAGCTTGAAAGTGGATTTATTTTGTGTCTATTTATGTATTGATTCCAAAAATAAAGTTCTTGTTAAGAAAACTAAACACAAACTAGAAGCACTAACATTAGCTACTGGAGCAGCTAAATACTTAAGGGTTTCTTTAAATAACTATATTAAAAAGGACTAAATTGTAGTTAAAAATTCAATTTTCAACCCTTCAATTTTCTTTAATAACTCAACAATAGATTCAGCTTCACTTTGTCTAATTCGAAATTGAATAACTCCTTTTTCTTCTAGAGTTTGAGAAATAACCTCAAGGTTTTGTTTTTTGATGAAATTCATTACATCGCTCATTATTTCGTAGCCAAATTGAATTTCATAAACATTATCAACTGTTCGGCTAATGATGTTAGCATTTTCAATTGCGTCTTTTGCTGCTGCTCGGTATGCAGTAATTAAACCTCCAACCCCTAGTTTTGTTCCACCAAAATAACGGATAACAATTATTGCAATATTGGTTAATTTAAAAGATTGTATTTGCCCGAAAATAGGTTTTCCTGCAGTGCTACTTGGCTCCCCATCGTCACTAAAACGATATTGTTGTAGGTCTGCTCCTAAACGGAAAGCATAGCAATGGTGGCGAGCATCGTGATAATCTTTTTTGAGTTGTTGGAGTTTTTCTTTGAATTCGTTTTCTGAAAAAACGGGATAAGCAAATGCAATAAATTTACTGCCTTTCTCCTTGTAAATTCCTTCTGATGGAGTTTCAATAGTTTGGTATTGATCAATCATTAAAGAAATGTTATCATGAAAATACTAAGTACAGCAAATCCTAATCCAACCCAGTTCATTAACGTCAGTTTTTCTTTAAAGAGGAACAGTCCTACTATAGCTGAACCAACAACAACTCCCATACTAACCACAGGGAAAACCTGTGAAGCTTCAAATCCAGAACTTTCTAGGGCATTAAAGAAAAAGATTAAAGAAGCAAAATTTGGAATTCCAAAAGCAGCACCAGCAATTAAATTTTTAAATTCAAACTTAGGTTTTTGTTTAATTGATTTTCCAAGTAAAATGAATATTCCACTGATTCCCGCAATTAACAAGAGACACATAAAAAATAACCCTGCATCGGCATCATCAACTACTGTTCTTTGAGCGTTGTTGAAAATAGTATCGGCAATTCCCTGTCCAACAAAAACTAATATGATTAACCATAAATAACTTTTATCAAACGAGAGTTTTTTCTTTTTGGTTGAGGATAAATAAATACCAATTATTGCTAAGATAAAACCTACAACTTTGATATAGGTCAATTCTTCATTTGGGTAAAGAATTAACGCAAAACCTACAGGGATAAATAAAGATAATTTATTAGCAATAGTTGTTATTGCAATACCTACTTTTTGAGTGCCTGTAGCGTATAAATTAAAAGTTAGAATAAATAGAACCCCTATAGCTGCTGCATGAAAAATCCAAGGAGCATGCAATACATAAGTTATTGAAAATTCTTGATCAGAAAAGTATAAACCACAGGTGCCAGCAACAAAATAATTTACAATTAATGCTTGTAAATTATCAACTCCATATTTATGGAATAGTTTGAAAAAGACAATTAGAATATTAAATGTTAGTATGGTTAAAAGAATATCAATCATTAAAATAAGTTCTTAAAATATCAGATTCAATTTCCATTGTGAATTTAGGTTCTAGCCTAATTTTAGGCGCTTCTAAACCTTTTTTAAATTCTTTTTTTCCAGTAAAAACTCTTGCTTCATCCCATAAATTTTGTTCAATAAATGTATTTAATAGTTGAGCCCCGCCTTCGATAATTACAGATTGTATTTCTCTATTATAAAGTTCATTTAAAACTTGTTGAATGAGGTCTTTATTTTGATCAATTTTAACAAAGTCTAAATTGCTTAATTCTTTATTTTTTTGATAGTTGAATACGATAGTTGGAACAGTTTTATCAAACAGATGCAAATTTTCTGAAAGCCTCAAATTCAAATCCAAGACAATCCGTAAAGGGTTTTCACCATCAACTTCCCTTACTGTTAATTTGGGATTATCATTTAACGCAGTATTAGTTCCAATCATTATTGCTTGTTCTTCACTCCTCCAAAAATGTACTAACTGCTTAGACTCTGGAGTTGTAATCCAGTTGTCAACTTTGTCATTCTGGTTTAAAGAAGATCTATCAATATCAATAAAGCCATCTTTGGTTTGTGCCCATTTTAAAATAATACAAGGTCTTTTTTTATTGTGAAAGATAAAAAAACGTTTATTTAATTCTAATCCTTCTGTCTCTAATACTCCTACTATAACTTCAGTTCCTGCAGCTTTCATTTTTTGAATTCCTTTTCCTGATACTTCAGAAAAAGAATCAATACAAGCAATAACAACTCTAGGAATTTGGTGTTCAATAATTAAGTCAGAACAAGGTGGTGTTTTACCAAAATGAGCACAAGGTTCAAGGTTCACATATAGTGTACTTTCTTTTAATAAGCTTTTATCTGCTACAGAATTAATAGCGTTTACTTCAGCATGAGCTTTTCCATATTCTTCATGATAGCCTTTCCCAATAATTTTATTTTGATGAACAATTACACAGCCAACCATAGGATTTGGAGCAACGTTTCCCATGCCTTTCATAGCTAATATATTACAATGAGCAATATGTTGTTTATCTACTTGCATACAATGTAAATGTATTACTTTTTAGCTTTAATTAATTTTCTTAATTTCATCGTCCTAAAGTAATAAATTCAAAAGCATGGCAAAAAAAACTATCATTAATAAAAAGTCAATTCAATTTTTAGAAAAGTACATTAATAATGCTGCTCCAACTGGTTTTGAAGTAGAAGGGCAAAAAATGTGGTTAGATTATATTAAACCATATGTTGATGATTATTTTGTAGATAACTATGGTTCTGTAGCAGCGATTATTAATCCGAAAGCAAAATACAAAGTAGTTATAGAAGCTCACGCTGATGAGATATCTTGGTTTGTACATTATATTTCGGATAAAGGGTTTATTTATTTAAGAAGAAATGGTGGTTCAGATCATCAAATTGCACCTTCAAAAAGAGTTAATATTCATACTGATAAAGGAATTATTAAAGCAGTTTTTGGTTGGCCAGCAATTCATACTCGTAAAGCAGGAAAAGAAGAGACACCAAAATTAGATAACATCTTTTTGGATTGTGGAGCAATTACTAAAGATGAGGTTGAGGAATTAGGGATTCATGTTGGCTGTGTAGTTACTTATGAAGATAAATTCATGATCTTAAATGACAGGTATTATGTTGGGCGTGCCTTAGATAACAGGATAGGTGGTTTTATGATTGCTGAAGTGGCTCGTCTGTTAAAAGAGAATAAAGTTAAACTACCTTTTGGGTTATACATTACTAATTCTGTTCAAGAAGAGGTA
>JAESUI010000009.1 GCA_016763135.1 Flavobacteriales bacterium | reverse complement strand
TTGTTTGTTGAACTATTAATTGCCTTAGCAGAAGTGTAAACATATTTTTGAGAATAAACTGTATCATTAATCTCTACAGTTATTCCATTTACCTTACTAAAGGTGCTGATTTGTGTTGATTGCAACCTTGCATTTTGCTCTGCTAACTCAGCATTTACTTCTTTTAAATTAAAATAATCGTTAACATTATTAACTGTTGAATAAAGGTTCCCAATTAAAAAATTAGATGAATTAAAAACTTTTGAATTTTGGTAATTATTATTTTTTACCAGTAAAACAAATGAAATAAAAAGTAAAAAAACAAAAAGGAATACGAATGAATTCTTAGATAAAAACCGTATTAAATTCTTCATTATTCAATCCTGATTTTATTTAGCTTTTCATTAAAAAAGGTAGCTTACTAATGTTTTTAAGAGCAATCCCGGTACCTCTTGCAACACATCTTAGCGGATCCTCTGCAATATGAACAGGAAGTTTTGTCTTAGCAGAAATACGTATATCCAAACCTCGCAACATAGAACCTCCACCTGCTAAATATAATCCAGTTTTGTATATATCTGCAGACAATTCTGGAGGAGTCATTTCTAACGCACTCAATACTGCATCTTCAATTTTTGCAATTGATTTATCCAAAGCGTGAGCAATTTCAGAATAAGAAACTACAATTTCTTTTGGAGTACCCGTCATCAAATCTCTTCCTTGAACAGCATAATCTTCTGGCGGAGTTTCTAATTCTGTTAAAGCAGAACCACATTCAATTTTAATTTGTTCTGCTGAACGCTCCCCAATTAAAAGATTATGTTGCCTTCTCATATATTCAACAATATCATTAGTAAAATCATCACCTGCAACACGTATCGATTTGTCACAAACAATACCTCCTAAAGCAATAACCGCAATCTCTGAAGTTCCTCCTCCTATATCAATAATCATATTACCCATTGGTTCTAGCACATCAATTCCAATTCCGATTGCTGCAGCCATTGGCTCATGAATCAAGTAGACCTCTTTACCTCCAGCATGTTCTGCAGAATCTTTTACAGCTCTTTTCTCAACTTCAGTAATTCCTGAGGGGATACAAATTACCATTTTTAATGATGGTGTAAACAATGGTTTCTTCGGGTTCATCATCCTAATCATCCCCCTAATCATATGCTCAGCAGCATCAAAATCTGCAATTACACCATCCTTTAGCGGTTTGATTGTTTTGATATCTTCATGAGTTTTACCATGCATTTGCATCGCTTTTTTACCAACGGCAATAATCTTACCTGTCGTTCTATCCTTAGCAACAATTGAAGGCTCATCAACTACTACTTTATCGTTATGTAGAATAAGTGTATTAGCCGTACCTAAATCGATCGCTATTTCTTGTGTTAAAAAACTAAATAATCCCATGTATTCAATTGTTGCCGTGTATTTTATGAATTACGTAAATGTAAGTGTTAAAGTTCCGTTTAAAATTACTAAAAGTAATTTTGATGAACAGTTATTTGTTAATGAATTAATGCCTAAAATGGCGCACTCCAGTCATTACCATTGACATGTCATTCGCATCACAATAATCTATAGAAAGCTGATCTTTAATTGAGCCACCTGGCTGAACTACTGCTGTAATCCCAGCATTTCTAGCTATTTCTACACAATCAGGAAAAGGAAAGAATGCATCTGAAGCCATTACTGCACCATTTAAATCAAATCCAAAAGCCTTAGCTTTTACTATGGCTTGGTTTAATGCATCAACTCTAGAGGTTTGTCCTGTTCCACTAGCTATTAACTGCTCTCCTTTTGCAAAAACAATAGTGTTTGACTTAGTATGCTTTACCAATTTATTTGCAAACTCTAAGTCATTAATTTCTTCTGATGTTGGCTCTTTTTCAGTAGCCGTTGTAAAATCATTTGCATTAGCAGTTTTCACATCTTTATCCTGCTCTAAAACACCATTTAGTATTGTTCTGAATTGTTTGTTAGGTAATTCAGCCTCCTTTTGAACCAAAATAATTCTGTTCTTTTTTTCTTTTAAAACAGTCAACGCAGCATCTTCATAAGCAGGAGCAATCACCACCTCACAAAATAATTTAGTGATTTCTTCTGCAGTAGCTACATCAATTGTTTTATTGGTAATCAAAACTCCTCCAAAAGCAGAAACAGGATCTCCTGCCAAAGCATCATTCCAAGCTTCCAATAAGGTGTCACGAGAAGCCAACCCACAAGCGTTGTTATGTTTTAATACTGCAAATGTTGGTTTATCTGGAAATTCAGCAATTAAATTCACGGCCGAATCTACATCTAACAAGTTATTGTATGACAATTCTTTACCGTGTAATTTATCAAACATTGCATCTAAATCACCATAAAAAGTTCCTTCTTGATGTGGGTTTTCTCCATAACGTAATGTTTGGGATTGAGTAATGCTTTGCTTAAAGAATTTCTCTTCCCCATTATTAAACCAATTAAAAATAGCTGTATCGTAATGTGATGAAACATTAAAAGCTGATTTAGCTAAATGTTTTCTATCCTCTAAATCAGAAAAACCATTTTTCTCATTCAATAAATTTAAGGTGTAATCATATTGTTCTCTTGAAGAAACAATTAATACATCCTTGTAGTTTTTTGCAGCTGCACGAATTAATGAGATTCCACCGATGTCAATTTTTTCGATAATATCTTGTTCGTCTGCACCAGAAGAAACAGTCTCTTCAAAAGGGTATAAATCAACAATTACTAGATCAATTTCAGGAATTTCAAATTCTTCTAACTGAGCAACGTCACTATCCAATTCCCTTCTACTTAAAATACCTCCAAAAACTTTTGGATGTAGTGTTTTTACTCTCCCCCCTAAAATTGAAGGATAAGAAGTTAATGTTTCTACAGCAGTAACTGGAGCACCTAATTCTTCAATAAATGTTTGGGTACCACCAGTCGAATACATTGTTATCCCCAATTCATTTAAACGATGAATAATTGGCTCTAAATTGTCTTTATGGAAAACGGAAATAAGTGCGTTTTTGATCTTTTTTTGGCTCATTTTCAGGGTTTGAATTAAGCATACAATTTTACGCCTTTTTAACTCTTTAGACAATTCAAAAACAGTCTATTTTTTGCTTTGTTGATAAATGACGTGAATTGTTTATAACCAGCTAATATTTGTAATTTTACATGAAATATTTTGAGATGATTATTTACAACGTAACAGTTAATATTGAAGATGATGTTCATACAGATTGGATAACTTGGATGAAGGAAATTCATATCCCAGAAGTAATGAATACTGGTTTTTTTTTAGAACATAAAATTGCTAAAGTGTTGACTACACAAGAAGATGAGACAGGACATACTTACGCCATACAATATACTTGTAACTCTATGGATGATTTAGACGAATACCAAGAAAAATGTGCTCCAAAATTACAAGAAGATCATACCGCTCGTTATAACGGTAAATTTGTTGCTTTTAGAACATTGTTGGAGATTGTTTAACTAACTTGTTCTATTTACAAAATGAAAGGTCCTATCTCCAGAATCATTAAATGGACCGTTAATTAAATTTCCATTTTTATCGATTAACTGAATTCGCACTGTGTTTTTGATATTTTTTAATCCTGAAACTTTATAAGCCGCCCATTTCTTAATTATAAATTCTGTTTCATTTATGGTAATTTTTACTTTATTTCCACTTTCCGAGATAGAAGTATTTACCAAATAAAAATCTAAAATAGGTTCATTTGTTTCTGCTTGAGGTAAATAATAAAACAAGTGCGGTTGATTCATATCAAACAAACTCTCTACCCCACCAAGTACTGCATTTTTCAATACACAGCCTTTATTTGTTTTAATACTAATGCCATTCTTATCAGTTAAAAAAGCCAAAAACACATTGTTGCCATATAAAAATTCTACATCAAAAACATCTGATGAAAATTGGCTTAACGAATAGTTATTCGCTAAATAAGAAATTGAATATCCCTGAACTCCACTTACCGAAAAACTCAAATGATTTTCTCCCTCGCTAAATTGTTTAGTATTTATTTTGATCGTTGCTTCTTTATTGTGTTCCGGTTTAATTTCAGTTAACGTAATTCCACTTTTTTTGAGAACAACAATTTCTTCATCAGCAACAGGTTCAATGATTTTTATTTCGCCACTAGTAACTATAGCATTAACATTTAAAGAATCAACTTTTGGGTTTTCAACTTCACTTTCTGAGGCATCATTTCCACAAGAGAAAAGAATACAAGAGGCAAGAAACAAGAAACAAGAAACAAGAAATTTCATTTATTCAAAATTCAAGATTAATTGATTTTTTTCTACTGTTTCGCCTTTATTTACCGAAATACTTTTAATCACACCGTCTGTCGGAGATTTGATGACATTCTCCATTTTCATAGCTTCTAGAATTAACAAAGCATCTCCTTTACTCACTTGTTGCCCACCCTCCACAGAGATTTCTAGTACCAAACCAGGCATCGGTGCTTTTAAATCTGACACTTTAGTACTGGTTAAGTTGTCCATCCCTAAACTGTGCAATAATTCATCATACTTATCCTTCGCATTAAATCTGTAATTAATCCCATCTACTTTTATAAAAAAAGATTTCTCTTCAGTACTAATGCTCAGCACTTCTAAATTATAAGATTGATTGTCTTTTATAATATGATATATATTTTCCTTTACCTTAATTACATCCCAACTAAATTTTTCTCCGTTTAACAATCCAGCATTAGCATCTTTTGCTAATTCAATTTTAAACTCCTTTTTATCTTCTCCTACAACTTTTATTACACTCATATTTTTCTTTTATACCTCAAAAATACGATTTTTGTCGAATGAAATTAAATTTCAAAAAAGTAGGAGAAGGAGAGCCTCTTGTAATTTTACATGGATTATTTGGGTCATTAGATAATTGGATGACACTTGCTAAAAAACTAGGGGAGCATTTTGAAGTATTTGTTGTCGATGCTAGAAATCATGGTCAATCACCACATAGTGATGATTTTAATTACGATGTAATGGCTGATGATTTGTATGAATTTTTAATTTTTCACAACATTGTTAACCCTATAATTTTAGGTCATTCAATGGGTGGAAAAACAGCCATGCAGTTTGCAATGAATTATCCAAACCAACTCGAAAAACTAATTGTAGTTGATATTGCTCCAAAATCTTATCCTGTACACCATACAGCAATTCTTAATGGAATGCTTTCTTTAAATTTAAATATAATAAACACCAGAAAAGGTGCTGATGAAGAACTTAGTAAGCATATTGATGATTTATCGACTAGACAATTTTTACTTAAAAACTTATACTGGATAGAGAAAGAAAAATTAGCTTGGAGGTTTAATTTATCTGTCATTAATAGTCAAATAGAAATTATTGGCCAGGGATTGGAGAATGTTGAAATATTTGAAAAACCGACCCTCTTTATCAGGGGTGAAAAATCCAATTACATTACTGAAAGTGACTTTGAACCTATCAAAAATATCTTTCCAAATGCAGAAATAAAATCAATGAATACTGGTCATTGGATACACGTTGAAAGTCCTGTTGAGTTCTTACAGGTATTGAGTTCGTTTCTATTGTCAGAATAATTCACTCTTAAACTTTTACTATTACTCATCATTATAGATTGCAACTATCTTAGAGTATTCAACGTCTTTCTGTGTATAAGTATGAAATATTATTACTTTTTTCGTAACATATTTTGTATTATTGTCGTAACCTTATCACTATCTAAACAAATTTATGTTAATGAACATAGGAAAGTCCCTTTTATTATTTGCACTGCTAAGTTTATTTGCTATAGGTAATACTTTTGCAGCTGATTTTTATTGGGTAGGAAATAGTGGTAACTGGAACGATGCTTCTCATTGGTCAAACACCTCTGGTGGAACTGGAGGGACAGGAACTCCAAGTTCAAATGATGATGTATTTTTTGATTTCAATTCTTTTACACAAGCCAATCAGAAAGTTACTATAACCAACAATATTTCTTTTAATAACATTACCATTCCCTCTCGAATTTTAAATTTTGAATTAACATCAACTCAACCAGTTAATATAGATGTTTATGGAACTATGAATGTTTCAGCAATTTTTAAAAACAATTTAACGGGTATTGTCAATTTAAAATCTAACAATACTAGCACCAAACAAATGAATTTCGGAAATTGGAATTGGAACACTGATTTTAATTTTGAAGGTAAAGGAAGTTATGTGTTAAACAGCCCTTTATTGACTCCAGAAAATACTGTAACTCTTACTAAGGGTAATTTAAACCTTAATTTAAATGATATTGTTTGCTCTTCTTTTATTGCCAATTCAGGGCAAAAAAGAAAATTAATCTCCAATGGATCAGATATTTTAGCTACCAACCAATGGACAACAAGTACAACTAAATTTGATTATGACTTTACCCAAACAACAATTTATGTGCTGAGCAGTGATTTAGCTGCTGTAAACAAAGATAATGATACCTACAATGTGATTCAGTCACAAACAAACAACGCAACTGCTAATAAAACAATTTTTAGTATAACAATTTTTGACGATACCGTTTCTTGTGGAAATACGTGTGATGGAATGTTATACATCGACAACGTTGTTACGGATTGCTCCCCTTATACGGTAACAAATTGGATTGGAGCCTTACCTCCTGCTGGGCCTCCTTGGGGAGATACTATTGTTGGTCAATGCCCTGGTTCTTATACCGCTATCTTAATAGATAATTGTGGAAACGTAAATGGACAAGCAGCAAATATTGTTGGTCATCCTCCTATTACTCCTATTCAAGAAATAATTAATACAACTAGTTGTAATAGTTTATGTGATGGGAGTATTTCCGTGACAGTAATTGGCGCAAATTATGCCAACATGGTATTTACCTGGATTCCTGCTGGTTTTGTTACTACAGCTGGGAACACAACCTCTAATACAACCTTGTGTGCTGGCCCTGTATCTTTACAGGTAACTGATGGTTTTGGTTGTGATACCACTTTCCTTTACAATGTCCCCGAACCAGATAGCTTATTTGTTAACGTTGCGGTTATAGACCCATTGTGTTTTGGTGAGTGTAGTGGTAGTGCCACATCAACTCCTAATGGAGGAACAGCTCCTTATTCTTATGTATGGACTGCACCTCCAGCTACCCCAACTGATACTTTTGCAACAATTAACAATTTATGTGCTGGTATTGCTTACACATTGACTGTTACAGATATTAGTGGTTGTAGTAACGATACTATTGTTACTCCTTCTTCTCCTCCTCAAATAATATTAGATAGTTCATCTACAGCTATAAGTTGTGGGGGTGCTTGTGACGGTACAGCAACAGTAACTGTTTTAGGTGGCGGCACCGGGCCTTTTACACACAATTGGAGTAATGGAACTGTGTTTGTTGGTAATGTTTCTACTATTAACGGACTATGCCCGAACACTTATTGTGATACTGTTATTGATGCGAATGGTTGTGATACTATTTATTGTTTTGTTATCGCTGAACCACTTGTTTTAACAACCTCAACTGCCACAACTGATTTAACCTGTAATGGAATCTGTAATGGTACCGCCATCACAACTCCCGTTGGTGGGGCTGGAGGTTTCAATTTTGTATGGACAGCAATCCCTGTACAACCTTTTGGTGGACAAGGAACTGATTCTATTTTCAACTTATGCCCAGGCCAATATTTTGTTGTTGTAACAGATGGCAACGGTTGTTTCATTAATGACACGATAACCATATCTGAACCACCCCTATTGGTAGCAAACCCTACTGGAACTAATATAACTTGTCCAGGGTTTAACGATGGAACAGCTACTGCAAATCCTACTGGAGGAACTGGAGCTGTAGCTACTTTTACTTATGTTTGGACTGGTCCATTATGTTCTGCAGCACCATATTTTACTCAATCAATAGCAAGTTTATGCCCTGGAACGTATATTGTAACTGTAACAGATTCAGTTGGTTGTACCGCTGTAGATAGTGTTGTAATTAGTGAACCTCCTGCATTAAATTTAGTAATGAGTTCAACTGATGAATCTTGTGCTGGCGTATGTGATGGTACAGCTGTAGTAAATGCAACAGGTGGGTATGCTCCATTATCTTATACATGGGTTCCTGATCCTGGTGTACCAAATGGACAAGGAACCGATTCTATTTTTAATCTATGCCCTGCACTTTATACAGTAACCGTAACTGATTCTGCAGGTTGTACTGCAAACAATAATATTACTGTAAACCCAGCCCCTCCAATAGTTGATAATTTGGTAACTTCAGATTTAACATGTAATGGCGTTTGTAATAGTATTGCAACAGTTAGCCCAACAGGTGGAACTGGTCCTTATACTGTTGAATGGGATGGCTCTGGTACTCCATTAGCTACACCAAATACTATTTCCAATTTATGCCCTGGTCCACATACAGCATTGATTACTGATGCTTTAGGTTGTACTTTACTGGTCAATTTTGTTATTAATCAACCACCAGCTTTGACTACTACAACTACTACTAATGATGTATCTTGTTTTGGTGTCTGTGACGGAACAGCTAGCACCAATGCTAACGGAGGATCTGGCGTGCTAAACTATGTTTGGGATCAAATTCCAACTGGCTTTACAGGTGGTGGACAAGGAACAGATTCTATCTTTAATCTTTGTTCTGGCACTTATTATGTTGTAATTACTGATGATTCTTTATGTACAGTAAATGATACCATAGTGATTTTTGAGCCTTCAGAAATTTTTCCTAATGCAACATTTACTGATATTACTTGTAATGGATTAAATGATGGTACTGCAACAGCTACACCTACTGGAGGACAACCACCTTATGTTTCTATTGTATGGAATACACTTCCTGCGGGACCAGTTATCCCTGGTAATCCAATTAACAATTTAGGGCCTGGTCAATACGAAGTAACTGTTACAGATATTAATGGTTGTACTGGAATTGATACTATAACAATCACAGACCCTCCAGTCTTAACAGTTAGCGCAGATGCAACTGCTGCAAGTTGTGGTACTATTTGTGATGGAGCTGCATTAGCTACTCCGTCAGGAGGAACGGGAAATCCTGGAAATTACACATATACATGGACAGGACCAGGTGGTCCTTATGTAGGAAACCCTATTTCTAATCTTTGTTTTGGAACTTATACTGTTACTGTTACAGATTCTATGGGCTGTACTGCTCAAGATACTACTGTAATAAATAACATCGTAGTAATAGGAATTACCACAACGGCAGTTGGTATAAGTTGTAATGGAACTTGTGACGGAACAGCTACAGCAGTTCCTTCTGGAGGTTGTGCTCCTTATACTTATCAATGGAGTGGAAATGTGGCTGGACCAAATGACACATTAATTACTGTTAGTAACTTATGTCCTGGAATGATATACGTAACCGTTACTGATTGCAATGGCTGTTCTTCTTTAGACTCTATTCAAATGCCTATAGCTCCACCAGTATTATTTCCTAACGGAAGTTTAGATCAACCTGTAAGTTGTAACGGGCTTTGTGATGCTATGGTTTCTCATTCTCCAACCGGAGGTACGCCTCCCTATACATCAGTTTGGACTTTACCAAATGGTATTGACACCAATAATGTTTGTCCAACTTTTGCTGTAATAACTGTTACAGATGCAGCAGGTTGTGTACAGCCAGACACCATCTTTATTACTGATCCAACTCCTATTATTCCAAATGATGTTGTTGTAGATGTTTTATGTAATGGAGATTCTACAGGGAGTATTACACTTAACCCAACTGGTGGAACTGGTGGAACATATACCATTAACTGGATTTCAGGCCCTATAATTGGCTCTGGATTGAGCACAAATAACTTACCTTCAGGTATTTACACCATAGATATTATAGATTCTAATGGATGTACAATTACAGTAATAGACACTATTAACGAACCGCCTGTTTTTAGCTCTATTCCTATAGGAATAGATGTTTCTTGTAACGGGCTTTGTGATGGAATTATGGCCGTAACAGTAAACGGTGGTTTACCGCCTTACTCTTATGTTTGGGCGAATAGTTCTCCTCCAACACTAAACGCTACGGGAGATACGCTGTTTAATGTTTGTGCTCCATTCTTATCAAATTCTGTCATTGTCACAGATTCTAATGGGTGCCAGACAACACAAAGCATTACGATAATTGAACCATTAGTATTAGCCGCAAACGTTACTGGAACGCCAATTGGATGTAGTAGCACTTGTGATGGCACAGCATTATCTACTCCATCTGGAGGAACAGCACCATATACATTCTTATGGACACCTTCTCCGCTTCCTGCAGATAGTACTGGAATAACTGGTTTATGCATAGGTAATTATTTAGTAACGGTAACAGATAATAGTGGTTGTATTGATACAGTAACTTATACCGTAACTGCACCACTAGCTTTAGCTGTAACATTAGATAGTACAAATATTACATGTAATGGAGCAAATGATGGAACTGCAACTGCTAATCCTTCTGGTGGAACGTTACCTTACACTTACTTATGGGTTGGCCCAGTTTGTAACCCTAACCCAGGAAATACACAAACTATCACCGGTTTATGCCCAGGCGTTTATACGGTAACAGTAACTGATTCGAATAACTGTATTTTTATTGGCTCTATAATTATAGAAGAACCGCAATTAATTGATGATAATGAAGTAATAGTTGGAGCAAATTGTGGTGTTAATGACGGCTCAATTTGTATGTTCCCTTCTGGAGGTACACCTCCTTATTCTCATTCATGGAGTAATGGTGCTACTACATCTTGTATTACCAATTTAGCTGCTGGATTTTATACTGATACTATAACTGACTTTAATGGTTGTGTAGCAATATTTACCATTGGTGTTACTAATCCAACTGGTCCTTCTGGGATTGCTGCTACGGTTAATGATGCAACTTGTTTTGGTGCTTGCGATGGTTCACTTAATGCAATACCTATTGGTGGAGTTGCTCCATTTACTTGGGCTTGGACAGGCCCTTCATGCCCAGCACAATGCCCATCAGATAGTACTATAACTGGTCTTTGCGCTGGGACATATAATCTAACATTAACTGAAAATAGTACAGGTTGTATTTTAACGACTAGCTTAGTTATCGGAGAAGCAGATAGTATTACTGCAAATTCTACGTTTACAGATGCCTCATGTAATGGAATTTGTGATGGTATTGCAAGTGTTACTCCAACTGGAGGAACTGCTCCTTATTCTTATGTATGGTCTAGTAATGGATCTACATCCTCTTCAATATCTGGATTATGTACTGGACCAATTAGTGTAACAATAACTGATTTTAATGGTTGTACAAATGTTGTCAACTTTGTTATTGCAAGTCCAAATGCATTGGTTATTGCCTCATCAACAATTGATGCAACTTGTATTGGAAATTGTGATGGCTCTGCAACAGCTAACCCAATTGGTGGTACAGCTCCATATAATTACCAATGGAATGACCCATTAGCTCAAACGACACAAACAGCAACTGGCTTATGTGCTGGAATTTATATAGTAACCGTTACTGACTTTAATGGTTGTTCTGGAAATGATACGGTTGTAATTAACGAGCCAATAATTATTATTGACAATGCAATTACTACTAACTCTACTTGTGGAAATGCTGATGGTACCGCTTCTGTTTGTGCTTCTTCTGGTGGTACTGGAATCCATACTTACAACTGGCCTACTTTAGGATCTAATGTTTGTAATGTAGCTGGTCTTGCAGCTGGAACTTACCCAGTAGAAATTACAGATGCTAATGGTTGTACAGAAACATTCTTAATTACTATTAGTGATGTAAATGGACCTACGGTATTAGTAAATACTACTAACGCAAGTTGTAATGGGGTTTGTGATGGACAAGCTACTGCAAATGCAACAGGAACTCCTAATTTTACTTATCTATGGACAACACCTACTTCACCTCCACAACCAACAACCCAAACAATTACAGGTCTTTGTGCAGGTAATTATTCTGTTCAGGTAACTGATGGAAATGGATGTATAACTACTCAACCTGTCACAATAACTGATAATACATCTATAACAGCAACAGTTAATACAATTGATGCGACTTGTAACGGTTCTTGTGATGGCTCTGCCTTGGTTGTTCCTAATGGTGGGCTTCCTCCATATTCTTATAGTTGGGCTGGCGGAAATGCTGCTGGGCAAACAATTAATGCAGTTGGAGGTTTATGTGTAGGGAATTACACTGTAACCATTACAGATGCTTTAGGGTGCTCATTTATCCAAAATGTAGTAATAAATGAACCAAATTTATTAACAGTTACTGTAGCTGGTGTTGCGGCAAACTGTAGTGGCGCCTGTGATGGACAAGCTACTGCTAATCCTACTGGAGGAACTGGCCCTTTTACTTATTTGTGGTCTAATGGTGCAACAACTCCAACAATTACCGCACTATGTGCTGGGAACTATACCGTAATTATTACTGATGCGAATGGTTGTACAGGAAATGGGAATGTAACTATTGGTGATGGTAATTCAATTACTGCAACTATTAATACAGTCGATGCAGCATGTGGTGCTTGTGATGGTTCAATAACTGTTTTAGGCGGTGGTGGTTCTGGAGCTCCATTTACTTACTTATGGTCTCCTTTAGGGCAAATTACTCCAACAATTAGTAACTTATGCCCTGGAGCTTACCAAGTTGATATTACTGATAATGTAGGATGCACTCAGCAATTTAATATTTTAATAAATAATGCAAATGGACCATCATTAACAACATTAGCAGATAGTGTAACTTGTTTTGGCTCATGTGATGGATTAGCTTACACTACTATTACAGCTGGTAATCCAAACTATATTTTCCAATGGGATGACCCTGCATTAACTACTAATGATTCTGCGACTACATTGTGTGCTGGATTGTACAATGTTATTGTACAAGATGCATTAGGTTGTATTACCGTAGATTCAGTGACTGTTTTAGAACCTCAAGAAATTTTAGCAAACATTATATCTACACCTCCTTCTTGTCCTGGAGTTTGTGATGGAACAGCAACTATTAACCCTACTGGTGGAGTTGGAATATTAACTATTCTTTGGGGAGCTAGTGCTGGTAATCAAGTTACACCAACTGCAACTGGATTATGTGCTGGAACACACACTATAACTATAACGGATGCTAATGGCTGTTCAATTACTGACAGTATAACGTTAAGTGATCCAACTAATATTTCTATTACAATAAGCTCAACTTTACCTACTTGTGCTGGAGATTGTGATGGTACAGCAATTGCAAATGCAGCTGGGGGAACGCCTCCATATACTTATTCATGGAATACCGTTCCCGTTTCAAACAACTCTTTAGTTGGGGGATTATGTGCAGGGACGTATATTGTAACTGTTACAGATAATAATGGATGTACAGATACTGCAAGTGTTCAAGTAATTGACCCACCTGTATTAACTACAGTTTCAGTTCCTAATCCTTTGACCTGCAGTGGTGTTTGTAACGGAAGCATAACAACTACACCTGCTGGTGGAGTCGCACCTTACACTTACATTTGGAGTAATGGTGATACAACACAAACAACTGTAAATACATTATGTGCTGGTGTTTATTGGGTAACTGTTATTGACGCAAATAATTGTACCATTAATGATACTACCACATTAATAGCTTCTCCTGTATTAAATGATAATACCGTTATTACTGGACCAAGTTGTGGAGTATGTGATGGAAGTATTACTTCAACTCCAATAGGTGGTGTTGGACCATTTGATTTTGTTTGGACTGATCCATTATCTCCAATCCCAGCATTATTAACAGATTTAGGTGTAGCAACTTCTACTGTTGTTGGACTATGTGCTGGAACAGTTGATTTAGAAATTACAGATTTAGGAACCGGTTGTATTTATAATTACACACTTATTATTAATAATATTAATGGACCTACACTAGTAATGACTTCAACTGATGAAACTTGTGTTGGCGCTTGTGATGGTACAGCTACAGCTACTCCATCTGGAGGAACATCTCCTTATTCTTATAGTTGGGTTCCTGTTGGGCCTCCAACAGATACACTCCAAACATACACAGGGCTATGTGTTGGCCTATACACAGTTACTGTAACAGATAGTAACAACTGTATTAGCTCTGATACTATTTCAATCAATTCAAATGGATTAAACCTAACAATTACTAGTGTAATTCCAGAAACTTGTTTTGGAAATTGTGATGGTAGTTCAACTGTATCAGTAACAGGAGGAATACCTAATTATACTTATTTATGGGATGACCCATCAAATCAGGTTACTCCCCAAGCAACAGGATTGTGTGTTGGAAATTATATAGTAACAGTTTCTGATAGCGCTCTTTGCAGTGATTCTATTAGTACGAATATAACTGGCCCACAATTACTAGTGGCCACTGCAAGTGTAAACACTCCTGTTAGTTGTAATGGGATATGTGATGGTGCTGCAATTGCAAATGTAGTTGGAGGAACAGCAAATTATACTTACGCATGGAATGACCCTGCAAATCAAACCACACAAATAGCTACTGGACTATGTGCTGGAACCTATATTGTGACTGTTACAGACAACAATGGTTGTACGGAAATGGATACTATTACCTTAACTGAACCTACTGCAATTTTAGCAAATGAAACACTAATAGATCCTGCATGTGGAGTCTGTGATGGTTCAATTACTATAGCTACATCAGGAGGAATTGGACCATACACGTACTTATGGACAACACCAACTGCACCAATACTAACACAACCAATAACATCTACATTAATTAATTTATGTGCTGGTGCATATACGGTTACAATAACAGATTCTAGTGGTTGTATTGCCAACTTTAATTTCCCATTAAGTAACATCAATGCACCTGTTCCTAATACAACAGTTACCAATATAAGTTGTAATGGAGTATGTGATGGTCAAATAACGTCTGCCCCAACTGGAGGAACTGCTCCTTATACCTATTTTTGGAATCCAACTGGAAACACATCTCCAACAATTACAGGTTTATGTGCTGGACAATATACATTAGATGTAACTGATGCCGCTGGATGTATAGGAATAGCTATTGATAGTGTAACTCAACCAGCAGTACTACAAGCAAACATTAATGCTTCAAATCTTAATTGTAATAGTATTTGTGATGGTTGGGCTATTTCCAATACAATTGGAGGAACATCTCCTTTTACATATAACTGGACTCCAGCAGGACAAATAACAGTAGGTCAAGGCACTGATTCTATTAGTAGCCTATGTGCTGGAACTTATTTTGTAACAATAACCGACAGCAATACATGTAACACATTAGATAGTATTGTAATAATTGAACCTACTTCAATTACAGCTGCATCAACATTTATAGACGTTACTTGTACTGCCAACTGTGATGGTAGTGCAACCTTTACACCTGCAGGAGGAACTGGACCATACACATTTGAGTGGAATGGAAATACTACTCTAGGTCAAGGTAATACTCAAACAAATTTATGTTTCGGTCTAAATATCGTTGAAATTTTTGATCAAAATGGTTGTAGCATTATTGATTCTGTTAATATTGGAGCAACAGATACTGTTCTTGCAGATGCTGGTCTTGATACAACCATCTGTTTAGGTTCATCTGCGAACTTAACAGGTATACCTTCTGGTGTATTTACAAATGTGGAGTGGTTTGAACTACCAGGGATGAATTCTTTAGGAACTACAAATTCTATCACAGTATTACCATCTGTGATTGGAGTAACTTGCTATGCTTTCCAAGTAACTGGAGCATGTGCATATTCAGATACTATATGTGTAACTGTTGATCCTTTACCGATCGCAAATGCTGGGTTTGATGTTACTATTTTTGACGGAGCAAGTACAACATTAAATGCTACAGGTGGATTCACATATACGTGGACTCCAGGTACAGACTTAAGTGATTCTACTATTTCTAACCCTATTGCTTCACCAACAGTTACAACAACTTATTATGTAACTGTAACTTCACCAAATGGATGTATTGCAACTGACAGTGTTATAGTAACAGTACTTCCGAACATTATTTTCCCAGATGGTATTTCTCCTAATGGTGATGGTGCAAATGATGTTTGGATAATTGATTTTATTGAACAATTTCCTAACAATGTGGTAGAAATTTATAATCGATGGGGAGAATTATTATTCCATGCAGATGGTTATTTACAAGACTGGGATGGAACGTATAATGGTGAAGAGTTACCAATAGGAACGTATTATTATATAATTGACTTACATGAAGAATCTATTAAACCTTTTACTGGACCATTAACCATTTTAAGGTAGATTTAACTATAAATTAAGTATGAAAAAGGTACTGATAATATCATTTTTACTTCTATGTGGAAGTAGTTTGTTCTCGCAACAACTTCCTCATTTTAGTCAATATTTTTTAAATGACTTCCTCATTAACCCTGCTGTTGCAGGAAGCAGAGGTTATTTTGAAGGTATTTCTACCCACAGGTATCAATGGGAGGGGATTACTGATGCCCCAAGAACATATACATTGAGTGTGAATGGGCCTTCAAAAAACCGAAAAATGGGATTTGGAGGGTATATTTTTACTGACATCGTTGGTCCAACCAGAAGAACAGGAATTGATCTTTCTTACGCTTACCATATAAAAATCAATGAAAAATTAAAACTCTCTTTAGGAATAAATGCTGGTTTATTACAATTTATGATTGACGGTTCTAAAATCACTTTACGTGATCAAGATGATGCCGTAATAACAAATGGAGTACAATCAGAATTAGTTCCAGATGCTGGATTTGGATTTTACCTCTACCATAAAAAATATTATTTTGGATTTTCAGCACCACAATTATTAAACACTAAAGTTGATATTGTTGATGCTAATCAAAACCCAACAGGAACATTACCTTCTCACTTTTTTGTTACAGGAGGATATAAGTTTCAGGCAACAGAAGACTTTATTGTTGAGCCTATTGTTTTTGTAAAATATGTAAAACCTGCTCCTGTACAATTTGAAGGAACATTAAAACTTACCTACAAAAATAAAGTTTGGCTTTCTGGAACTTATCGTGATTTAGATGCCATTACTGCCTCTATTGGATTTTTATTAGGCAATAGTTTTACCATTGCTTATGCTCATGATTTCACTACTACCAATTTAAAAAACTACAGTGATGGTACGAATGAAATAATGATTGGAGCAAGATTCTACAGTAAAAAAAGCAAGAAAAAAACTGCTCCATCTATTCAGTAGTTTTAAAAGAATGCCCTAACCTGAACACCCGCAGTATGAATAATTGGTGTATCCTCAGATTTTCTTCCATTATAGTTTATGCTTAACTGTATGTGCTTTGATAAGTTTTGTTGGTAAGTAATTTCCCAAGTCATATTAGAGCCCTCTTGTAACCCTTCTAACATTTCATAATCTAAAGAAGCATTATTGGATGTAGTAAACTGATTATCAATGTATTTGAATAAAGCTCTAAAACTTCCTTTTGAAGCAATGTTATATCTTACCTCAATACCTGCTGTTTGGCTGATCAATTCTTCACCACCAAAAAACACATTGTTAGTTTTTTCCTTGTAATTATATGATACACTCGTTCTAAATTTAGCATTTGGCTGAAAAATAAATTTAGGTTCTGCTTCCATTATTTTTAATTCAAAATTTCTATTATTAAAAAATTCAGATACACTCGATTTTTCACCATTTGCAGTTAACAGTGTTACCGTATATATCCTTGTTATGTTCCATCTTGTTTTAACAGCTCTATTAATATTTCTTCTCGATTCAATACCATTAGTCAACAATGATCGATCTCTGTTATCTTGAAAAGTAAATTGAGTTCCAAATTTAGTTCCAGTTCTATTAAAGTAAATAGTATTTAAAAATCCAAAATTTAAGGTGACTAAACTTGAATCAGCAATATTTCCAATAAAGGGGTCGTAGTAATCTAACTTATCATCAACCTTACGGCTTATTCTATAATTTGTACGATTAGAAAATCTTGACACTATTTTTTTTACTCCTTTTTTTCCTCCCCATTTTGTCTCTGGTCTTAAAAATAAGCCTTGATTAAATTGATTAGTATATGTTCTAACAAAGTCATTGGTTGGAGTAAACACTTTAATAAAATTAGCTTGATCTTGGAAAGCCGCTACTTCAAATTCATTTAAATCTTTCACTCCATTTCCGTTTAAATCACCTATATGCGCATGTGTTCCTTGTCCTGGCTGAACCTCAATAAATGAAAATTCTTTCTTTACTTCTAAGCCTGAACCAACCTCATAATAAGTATTAGAAGTTATTGCACTCTTTAAAAATTTAGCTACATATTCTACCCTTGCCAAAATATTCTCTTCTGGGTTTAAGGAAGAAAGCGTAGATGATAATATTTGAAGTTTTCTATAAGTTATTTTACTTCTAAATTTATGATTCCTATTTTTTAATATCCCTAATGAAAAAGTAATGTCTTCTGCAAAAGTAGTCGCACTAAAATCATTCCCTAGTGGCGCATTATCTTCACGCTGTTTGTAGCTAAGCATAAATTTATTTATAGTAGTATCAGCATTATGAATAAACGCATTCCATGAAATAAATTCAAAACTACCTGCTTGAAGGGAGTCAGATTGTTGGTTAATAAAGAATTTATTTTGCTCTGTTTCTTCCCCTACACCAATAACTAACCATCCTATTCCTTTAGATAATGTTCCTTTATGCTTAATAAATTGAGTATTGTTAATTCCTTCTGTAGTTAAAAAGCTACCATTTCCTTTAAAAGTAAATCCTTTTAAATGGTACATCGCAAAAAGTGAATTTTTCAACCCATCATATTCTCCTTCATTTTTAAGTAAGCTAATATTATAAGTAACATCAGCTTTTTTCTTTTTTTCAATCCCTAAAAAAGCACCAAAAACATGTTGGTCTGAAATAAAATTAACATTAGTTATGTTCCAATCTCGTTCAAATTCTACCGGTCTAAAACGCTCTATCGGAGAAAAATATCGTTCAATAAATTCGTATCCTGTTCCTATTTTTAATTTCCATGGATCTTTAGTTTTATTTAATTTTATTTTATTCTGAGAGTTAAACTTAAACGCATAGCCAATATCATCTTTACTATCCTTATCAGAAAAAGTATTAATATCATTTTTAGATGCTCCACCTTCCCATTTTATAAATGATTCTTTAGAAAAATTATATTGTCCGCCAAAAGTCACCATCTGTTTCGTTTTTGGAGTCACCAATAAAACAACAGGCTCATAATCTCCTTGAGGGATGCCTGCCACCGGAACAATCCATTCATAAACTTTACCATTTGCTGAACTTTGAATCTGTGTGTAATTCCCTTTGTTTGGACCTAAAAATGAAAATCCTAATTGATAAATTGCACTATCAGGGTTTGTAGAATAAACGTAAACAGGATTAAAACCTAACGTATCTACAGCTTTATAAAGTACAATGTTTTCTGAAAATTCAACCAAACTTACATTTGGGACTATTGCATTTTGTAAGCTATCGCCAATATTTGATAATAGTAATTTTTCAGAATCATTTAAATCTTGTTGTAAAGGCTGTGTTCTAGAATCTTGTTCAGAATAAACATTTAAACTTAATTTCAGTTTCTTACTTTCAAAATCATTCCCAAAGTGAACTAAGGACCTTGCATAATTTTTATCAGAATATTGAAATTCAGCTACTATTCTAGAATCTTTTGTAATTAATTTATTTGTTGTAAAAGTTAGTACAGCAGTATTGTAATCAATAATATAATCAAATTCGTTGCCTCCTTTCATCAACTTCCCGTCTACATATATTTTTTCAGTACCAGATAAAACAATAATAAAAGTTTCATTATTACTACCTGTCAACCTATATGGTCCTTGATTACCTTCAATACCTTGAATTTTATTTCTTGCAAATTTACCTTTTGATATTGCTGCACTAATAATCGGACTCATCGTATTAAACTCATTCTTTTTACTTGTTTTCAGCTTCATTTCAAAACTTCCACCTTTCACTTTTTTATTAAAATTCATAAAATAACTCTTTGGCCGTTTTAAATAAAAATCTCCAGCAGTAAGCTTCCATTCATCACTAAATAATTGAATAAAAACCCTATCAAATTCTTGTAATTGCTGTGTATTTCCTTCTGCCTGTATAGGAATGTTATCATCTGAAATACTTGCCAAAATGCTTACATTATCACTTATTTTTCCTGAAAGCTGCAAATTTAAACTTGAATTAACTGCTAAATCTTGATTGTTCCCAAAAACTACACCTCTCGAAATACTTCCACTTTTATTTAACCCATTTAAGTAAAATATATCCTCGTTTTCTGCTGTGTATTCGAATAAAAATGGATTTTTTATTGCATTTTTATGCTCCTCGATGCTGGCTATTTTCTTATGTTCATGAGACTTCTC
>JAESUI010000080.1 GCA_016763135.1 Flavobacteriales bacterium | reverse complement strand
TGCTTTATAATCTTCTTTATGCATGTTTTTAGCCCAATATTGTGATCCAAGACAATAACTTTCAGAAACTGTTTGTTGCATTCCAGCTGGTTGCCCGTAATCTTCAGCATCAAAAAAGATAATATCAACTCCTATCTGTGGTTTTTTTATGGTTAGCTGACGGGCAATTTCTAACAATATCCCGACACCACTTGCGCCATCATTTGCACCTAAAATAGGTTTTGTCATGTCTTTTATATCTTGATCTGCAAATGGGCGACTGTCCCAATGAGCAAAAAGTAGTATTCTTTTTTCTGCACCTGGATTATACTCCCCTATGATATTTTTAATAATAATTTTTTTGTTATTGAAAGTAGTTGCTTCTCCTATTTGTGTAATTGTAGTTAGTCCGAAAGACTTTAATTTATTTTCTAAGAATTTAGCACATTTCCCATGCGCCTCATTATTAGGGAACCTAGGTCCAAAATCTACTTGTTCTTTTACATATAAGTAAGCGGAATCACCATTAAAATCAGGTGCTTCAATTTTTGGCAGAGGAGTTACTATTTCTTTTTCAACAATAGGGTTTGTTTTAGTAGAATTATCATTTCCGCAGCCTATCATTAATAAGAAAGTAATGATTATTATAATTTTATTCTTCATAATTCCATGTAGATGAGTCTTTATTGTCTTTAATCGAGATATTTAATTTTTTTAATTCGTCACGAATTAAATCTGCAGTACCCCAATCTTTATTTTCTTTTGATTGATTTCGAAGGTTGATAATGAGTTCCATCAATTCGTTTGGTAGTTCATCATTAGAAGTTTCTATATTTTCCTCTTTTAAACCTAAAATGTCAAAAACGAATGTATGGTAATGATCCCTTAATTTTTTCTGATCTTTTTTATTAATTTCTTGAAAATGATGAATAGAATTAATCAATTTAACTCCATCAAATAAATGAGCAATAGTGACAGGCGTGTTAAAGTCATCATTCATACTTTTGGTACACTTTTTTATTAAAGAATCTACATCGATACTAGAGCTTTCAGAAGACACTATTTCATCTAACTTCTTAATAGCGTCCATTAGTCTTTTTAATCCTTTCTCAGCCGCTTGTAATGCTTCGTTAGAAAAATCTACTGTACTTTTGTAGTTCGCTTGTAAAAAGAAAAAACGAACAGTCATTGGGGAGTAACCTTTTTCTAATAAGGGATGGTCTCCTGATATTAGTTCTTCAGGTAAAAAAGAATTACCTAAAGACTTACTCATCTTAGTTCCATTGACAGTTAGCATGTTTCCATGCATCCAATATTTTACTGGACTTATACCATCAGCACCTATAGATTGTGCGATTTCACATTCGTGATGAGGAAACTTTAAATCCATTCCTCCACCGTGAATATCAAATTCTTGACCTAAATATTTTGTGCTCATTACAGAACATTCTAAATGCCAACCTGGAACACCAATTCCCCAAGGAGAATCCCATTTCATGATAGTGTCATCAGAAGCTTTTTTCCATATTGCAAAATCAGCAAAAAATCTTTTTTCATCACCACCCGCTAATTCTTCTCTCGTCTGTTCTAATAATTCATCAAGCTTTCTACCTGAAAGTTCACCATAATTGTGTTTTTCAGCATATTTTTTAACATCAAAATAAACAGAGCCATTTATTTCATAACCGTAACCGTTGGAAATAATTCGTTGAATCATTTCAATTTGTTCTAAGATGTGCCCTGTTGCTGTCGGCTCAATACTTGGGGGTATTAAATTAAATTGATTGACGGTAGAGTGAAACCCATTGGTATACTTTTGTACAATCTCCATTGGCTCTATTTTTTCTAATCGCGCTCTTTTTTCAATCTTGTCTTCACCTTCATCACTATCATCTAAGAGATGTCCAACATCAGTAATGTTTCTAACATATCTTACGTTGTAACCTAAATAAGTTAAATAGCGATAAACTACGTCAAAAGTTAAAAATGACCTTACATTACCTAGGTGAACATCGCTATAAACAGTTGGTCCGCAAACATATAGACCAACAAATGGTGGGTTTAAGGGAGCGAAAACTTCTTTTTTTCTGGTTAAGCTGTTATAGATATGTAATGAACTTATTTCAGGCATTTTAGGTGTAAAGTTGATTGAAATGTAAAGGTAGTTTATTAATTAAAAAGAAATAAAAAACCCAGCAAGAATTCTTGCTGGGTTTTTTATAGTTGTAATGTTCTTTATTGTTTAGGAAGAGGAGTAGTTCCTATGAATCTTCCGGCTTTATATTTTTTAATCTTAAATAAAATTCCATTTGCATCATATTTATACCACATACCTTCCATTAGTCGATAATTTTTGAAAAAACCATCTTTAGATATTTGTGCATTTTTATTGTAAATTTTATGCTGTCCGTTGCCATTAAATGTACCAGTATTAACAACCTCATCTGCAGTAACAGTTACAATTTCTATATCTCCTTCAGGTCCTTTATCTTTAACAGGTGTTTTAGGCTCATAAACCTTAGTGTTTGAAACATCCAACTTCCCATCAACATAATTTTTTCAGCTTTTAAAGACCCATCTTCATAGTACTCAGTAACTTTTTCTTCTTTACCAGATTTTATTTGAGCAACAATCATTTTTGTCCCATCTTCATAGAAGTAAACTTGTTCACCATCTCTTTTACCGGAAGTATTAAATACAAACTGTTGTGATACTTGACCATTTTCATAGTACCTTTTAAAATCTTCTGTATTACGGTTGTTTTTCCAATTACCTTCTTCTTCTACCTGACCATTTTCGTAATAAACTTTATACTTGCCACTAGGTCTGCTATTTTTGAATTCTATTTCACTTTTAGTCTTCCCAGTTGAGAAGAATTTAGTCCATAACCCTTGTTTACGGCTATTTTTATATTTCCCTTGTTCAATTACTTGATCAGGTTGATAACCAGAGGTTTTTCTCATTCTTCCGAAAATTTTCCAAAACCCTTGCTTTAAATTGCCCTCATCAACATAATTGATGGTATCACCTTCAATTATTTCGTACTTAGGTAAGCTTTGACCTACACTAATGCTGCAAATAAAAATCGGTATAAATATGTATAATATTTTTTTCATCCTGCTCATGCCTTTTTTCAAAAAATAAATATATGTAAATATTAGTGTTTCTTTTTCAATTTTTAGATAAAATATGCTTTTTTCACGACTAATAGACGCATTTCTTCTTTATTACGATATCAGTTAAATAAAAGTTACAGTTTTTAATGGTTTTTTTCAGCAGGGTATAATTGCTTTAAGTTTTCCAACATGGTCTTAGTTAGATTGGTGAGTGTATAATCAGGGGACCAGCACCAGTCTTGTTTGGCTTGAATATCGTTAATAGATTCTGGCCAAGATGAAGCTATTTTTTGTCTATAATCAGGAGAATATGATATTTCAAAATCAGGATTAGACTTTTTTATCTCAACTGCAATTTCTTTAGGTGAGAAACTCATGCCCGAAATGTTATAGCTAGATCGTATTTTAATGCTATTACTTTCAGCTTTCATAATGTTTATGGTTGCCTTAATTGCATCAGACATATACATCATAGGTAATGTTGTTTCTTCTGACAAAAAGCATTCATATTTGTTAGTTAAAATAGCTTGATGAAAAATATCTACAGCATAATCAGTAGTTCCTCCTCCTGGCTTAGATTTATAACCAATTAAACCTGGGTAGCGAATACTTCTTACGTCTACATTATACTGCTTGTGATAATATTCGCACCACCTTTCGCCAGCTTGTTTACTAATTCCATAAACAGTTGTTGGTTCCATCACTGTATATTGTGGTGTATTTTCTCTTGGAGTTGTTGGTCCGAAAACAGCAATAGAACTTGGCCAGAATATTTTGTCTATAACTTTATCTTTAGCCAAATCAAGGACATTAAAAAGACTATTCATATTTAAGTCCCATCCAAAAGCAGGATTTTTTTCAGCAGTAGCAGAAAGTAAGGCAGCTAATAAATAAACCTCTTTGATGTTATATTTTTCAACTATTTCTAAAAATTGAACTTTGTTTAAAATATCAAGGATTTCGAATGGTCCAGTTTGTTCAACTTGTGGCTCTCTAATGTCAGAAGCAATTACATTTTCATTACCATAAAGGTTTCTTAATTCTTCAACTAGTTCAGTTCCTATTTGCCCTGAAGATCCTATTACTAAAATTCTTTCCACCATTACTATTGCCTTTGATTTGCCTAAAGGTAAGTATTTACTTAGAAATCCTTTCTTAAAAAAGTGATTTCGAGAATTATGAAATAATAGATTAGAACCGAATAAAGAAGCAATATTATATTCTTAGAAAGTAGTAGAAAGCAGTTCTATTTTACTTTTTCTACACGAATAATTTTTACGGGACATACTTTTGCTGCACTCATATTGGCTTCATATTCGTCATCTCCAGCTATAGCAGTATAGAATCCTTTTTTATTCTTGCCATCAATTAAGGTAACTTTTCCATCTTTTTTAGACATTCTCCATCTTTCATAGGCTAACTCTACACAATAGTTGCAACCAATACATTTTTCTCGTTGATGTGATATACGAATCATTTAATGTAGAGCTTTATCGTTGAACGCCTATTTGAGATTCATCTAATTCTTTAACAACATATAGTTTGTCAGAATTTCTAATGATAGTATCTAATGGCGTGGTAAAGTTTACGCCTTTTTTAATTTCGTCATACATCACTTCTTCTACCATTAATTCTTTAATTTCTGATTCAACAACTCCTGTTGTAGGACCAGTAATTAGAATTTTATCTCCAATTTTTAAAGAATGAGTTTCTAATTTGAACTCAGCAATTCCTGCTTTTGGGAAATAGTGTACGCCTTTACCTATATATTTTTTACGAGTAGTTGCTTTTGAACCATGTACATCAGACCATTCACCTAACTCTTGCCCTAAATAATAACCATCCCAAAAGCCACGGTTGTAAACTGTTGCTAATTGCTTGTCCCATTCGGCAATTTTTTCTTTAGTATAAGTTCCTTCCAAATAAGCATTTGCAGCTTCTCTATAACATTGAGTAACTATCTTTACATATTCAGGAGCTCTCCCTCTTCCTTCAATTTTTAGAACTTTAACACCAGACTTTATAATATCATCAAAAAAACCTATGGTACATAAATCTTTTGGGGACATGATGTACTCGTTATCTATAATTAACTCATTACCATCTTCATCTTTCACTTCATAAGTTCTTCTGCAATTTTGAACACAGGCACCTCTATTTGCAGATGAATTATTAGTGTGTAAGCTTAAATAACATTTACCCGAAACTGCCATACATAAGGCTCCTTGAGCAAAAATTTCTATCTCAACTAATTCTCCAGAAGGTCCTCTTATCTCATCTTTCACAATACCATTTGTAATGTCTTTTACTTGTTTTAAACTAAGTTCTCTTGCCAGCACCATTACATCAGCAAAGTGTGAGAAAAATTTGATGGTTTCTAAGTTGGTAACATTGGTTTGTGTAGAAATGTGTACTTCTAGTCCTATCGAATTGGCATAATTGATTACCGCTTGGTCTGAAGCAATAACTGCAGTTATCCCTGTCTCTTTTGCCTTATCTACAATACGCTTCATCAATGACAGATCGTGGTCGTAAATTATAGTGTTTAATGTCAGGTAACTTCTAATATTATCTTTTTCACAAGTGGATGCTATGGTTTCTAAATCATCAAAAGTAAAGTTGTTTGCAGCTCTTGCACGCATATTTAGTTGCTCAATTCCAAAGTAAATTGAATTGGCACCTCCTTGTATTGCTGCTGCTAGTGAATCAAATGATCCAGCAGGAGCCATTATTTCTATTTGTTTACCCATATCTTTTTATATTTCAAAAGGGCAAACTTAATAGGTTTTAACTAATCGAAAGTTGACGAAGATCAGTTGTTATTTTAATCGATTAATTTTAGGCCTTAAACTTTTAGAATATTCTTGGAGACCTTCTTTCTCTCTCTCTCTTCTAAGTTCTTTTTGTTCGTCTAGAGATAGTTTAGAGTTGCTTGAGCATTCTGTAGAACAATAGTCGTTGTATTTTGTTTTACATTTTTTACATTGAATGAAAAGTAAGTTGCAATCTAAATAGTGGCAGTTAGTGTGTTCATCACATGGTTTCCCACATTGATGACATGAACTTATGATGTCATCAGAAATTCTTTCTCCTCTTCTTTCGTCAAAGACAAAGTTTTTTCCAATAAAATTATTTTCTAAGCCTTGAGCCTCAATTTGTCTGGCATAATCAATTATTCCTCCATGTAATTGATTAACGTCTTCAAATCCTTCATGTTTTAAAAATGCACTTGTCTTCTCACACCTTATTCCTCCTGTACAATAAAGAAGGATTTTTTGATCCTCCTTACCTTTTAGTTTGTCATGGATTTTTGGTAAATCTTCTTTAAAAGTATCAGATTCAGCACAAATTGCGCCTTTAAAATGACCTATTTCATTTTCATAATGGTTTCTAACATCAACAATAATGGTGTTAGGATCTGCCATTTGTTCATTCCATTCTGCTGCTGTTAAATGTTTTCCAACATTAGAAGTGTCATAGCTGCCATCATCCATCCCATCTGCCAAAATTTTATGCCTGACCTTAATGGTTAATTTGATGAATGATTTACCATCATCTTCAACAGCAACTTTTAAAGGAACATTTTTAAGGTAGTCTAAGTCTTTAAGAGATTTTGTGAATGCGTCCCAATTGTTTTCGGGACAAGAAAATTGGGCGTTAATCCCTTCTTTAGCAAGGTAGATTCTTCCTTTAATGTTGAATTCAGCCCAGCGACCGTACAAAACATCTCTGAAAAGTTCAGGATTCTTAATGTTAACGTATCTATACAGGGAAACAGTAATTCTTTTAAAAGGCTCATTATTGAGCTCTTCTTCTAATTCCTCTCTTCCTAATTTGTTAAATAAAGCAATCTTTTTCTCTTTCATATCAACCAGTTGAAGTGCAAATTTACGAGAAATGCAATTGTTATAAATTGATTAAGCTTCTGCCTTTTCTTTTAATTCAATGTTTAATTCATCCAATTGTTCTTTGCTGATAGGGGAAGGAGAATCAATCATTACATCTCTACCGCTATTGTTTTTTGGGAAAGCGATAAAGTCTCTAATGGTTTCTTGTCCGCCAAATAAAGCGCATAACCGATCAAAACCTAAAGCAATCCCACCATGTGGAGGAGCGCCATATTCAAAAGCATCCATTAAAAACCCGAATTGGGCTTTGGCTTCTTCTTCCGAAAAACCTAAATGTTTCAACATTAAT
>JAESUI010000079.1 GCA_016763135.1 Flavobacteriales bacterium | reverse complement strand
GACATTCTCTGATGGAAAGCTTTATACGCGCTCTAAAAAAAGAGGTAATGTAAATGAAATACTAGCAACATTAGTTCAACACGGAGCTCCTGAAGACATCTTAGTTGATGCTCATCCACATATAGGCACCAACAAATTACCAAATGTTGTTACAGCAATTAGAGAAACTATTTTAGAGAATGGTGGAGAAATTCATTTTAACACAAAGCTCACTGACATTATAATTAAGAATAATCAAGTTGAAGGAGTTGTAAACAACGGTAGCGATGAAATATTAGCTGATAATGTTATTCTTGCAACAGGTCATTCGGCACGAGACATCTTTTATTTATTAAATGATAAAGGAATAGCCATTGAAAGCAAACCTTTTGCCTTAGGAGTAAGGGTTGAGCACCCGCAACACTTAATCGATTCTATTCAGTATCACTGTAACATAAAAGATGAAAGAAGTGAGCACCTCCCTCCTGCTTCATATAAATTAGTGCAACAAGTAAAACAACGTGGTGTATTTTCTTTTTGTATGTGCCCTGGTGGGATAATTGCTCCTTGTGCTACAGCCCCTGGTGAAATAGTCACCAATGGTTGGTCTCCATCTAAACGAAATAACCCTTATGCCAATTCTGGAATTGTGGTAACAGTTGAAGAAGAAGATTTAGAACCTTATAAACAACATGGAGCCTTGGCTGGATTAAAGTTTCAGGCAGACATAGAACACAATGCTTTTATTGCTGCAGGAAATAAAGGAGATAAAGGTCAATTTGCTCCAGCACAACGCTTAATTGATTTTACCAAAGGAATAACCTCAACCGATTTACCTGAGTGTTCTTACGTGCCTGGAATTGTTAGTGCTCCTTTACACAAAATTTTACCTAGAGCAATTACCAGACGTTTGCAAGAAGGCTTTACCCTATTTGGAAACAAAATGAGAGGTTACTTGACTAATGATGCTGTTATTGTTGGTGTAGAAAGCAGAACCTCCTCTCCTGTTAAAATACCTCGTGATAGAGAAACGTTACAGCATCCAGATATTAAAGGATTATATCCTTGTGGTGAAGGTGCAGGATATGCTGGCGGAATTGTTTCTGCTGCCATAGATGGACAAAAATGTGCAGAGGCAATTGTTTCATTAAAAAAACCTTAAGTCAGGTTTCTTAATTCTCTTTAATCTGAATCAAATAATAATTATTTCTTACTGCTTTAAATGGTGACAAAAGTAGGTGAGCAGAAAATTGAGTCCCATCTTTCTTTTTAAGTAATACTTTTGTTTCATAGTGGCCCAACTCACTTATTTGTTGAGCAATTTCATTTCTATTGGATGGTATGAAATTTTCATCTGCAAATAATTCATAATACTTTTTTGAGATCACCTCTTCAAGACTATCTAATCCAAAAAGAACTTTAGTTTTCTCATTAACATCCTTTATCTCATTAGAAAAATAATCAACTAAAAAAATAGAATCATTGGTATTGTTTACCAATGCTTTTAATATTTCTGCATTTTGCATATTTCGCAAATTTAATTGCTGCTTTTGTTGAGCTATGACATAACTCAATAAAAAAACATAACCAAATGACACTGTTATTAGCAACGTTAATCCAATAGATACGTCTGAAAATATTATAGCCAATACTAATGGAATAAATACAACTCCAAAGTAAATAAGTATCTGTTTTGCTTTCGGTAAAGCAAACAAAATTATGTTATAGGCTGTTAACATTAATACAACAAAAGCGACATCAAAAGAAAGTTGATAAGCTATAGTCAGTATAACCAATGAGGAAAAAATGTAGATGTAAAAAATAATATTATAAAGCGTCCTATTAGTAATTTTAGTGAAGCTTATTATTATTGAAGCCAAATAAATTATTGGTAAAACGCAAGAGAGACTCCGCACAAATTCATCCGATTCAAAATAAAAAAATATAAACAAGCAAAATACAATAGCTAAAGATCCTGCTCCAACGGAGACCATCCTTGCCATTCTTCTACTTCTTTTAGCAAAAGAACTTTTCGTTCCACTTGTAAAAATGTTTGTTCTCATTTATAGTAAATTGATTGTATGGTAACTATACCAAATATAATAAAAAGATTTTATTGATCTACTGGTCTAATTTGCTTTCTCAAAATAAGATTCTGCAGTCGGCAACCATTCTCTTATTCTTTTAATACGAGTATCATGACTTGGGTGAGTACTTAAAAATTCAGGAGTTGAACCTCCTCCAGCCCCTTTCATTCTTTCCCAAAAAGGAATAGCTTCTTTAGGCTCATAACCTGCCATAGACATAAATACCATCCCTAATTTATCCGCCTCACTCTCTTGATTTCTTCCAAAAGCTAGCATACCTATACCTGCACCTATACCATAAGCTCCTAAAAATAATGCCTGAGTCTCTCTAGGTTTATCTCGCATATAAACAGCTATAGCAATTCCTCCTGCTGCTGCTAATATTCCTTGACTCATACGCTCATTTCCATGTCTTGCAATTGCATGAGCAATTTCATGTCCCATAACTACTGCTAATCCTGCATCTGTTTTTGCTATTGGCAATAACCCTTTATAAACCACCACTTTCCCTCCGGGCATTGCCCATGCATTTACTACATTTTGGTTTACTAGATTAAATTCCCATTTATATCCTTTAACTCTTTTTGATTGCCCTTCTTGTTTTAAATACTTCTCAACTGCGTGAGCAATTCTATTACCAACTCGCTTCACTTGCTTCACTTCTTCAATTTGTGCAGACATTGGAGGATTATCTTTTAGAAATGATTTATACTGAGTTAAACTCATACTCATTAGTTCAAATTCAGGGACCAAAGTAACTTGTTTTCTTCCAGAAATAGGTACTGTAGCACAGGCTAAGACAATACTAATAAGTGTTATGTATAAAGTGATTTTTATGTATCTCATTTAATTTATTTCAACTGTTAAACCGCTATCTCCTAAAATTTCTGACATAATTGATAGTTCTTTAAATTCTCCTTTTTTAACAGCACATTTACCTGTATAATGAACCAATGTAGCGCATTGCTCTGCTTGAATAGCATCATGATTACAAATTTTAACTAATAAATCAATCACATGATCAAAAGTATTCACATTATCATCAAACAAAACAAGAATGTGCTCTTTAACTACTTCTTCTTTTAACTCTATTTCTTCGTTAGTTATTGTTTCTGTCATATTCTATTGATTATTTTTCATTAATTCAAAAGCATCTTCTAAACTCATTTCTACGCCATCTCTAAATACTATTGTTTGAGGATTCTTCACCCCCATTTCTTTCATTTCTATCTGTAAATCTAATGCAGATTCATAATCAGGAAACGAACCAATAGTATATATTGTTTTATCTCCTTTTTCATAATTTTTCACTCCCCTCCCTGTTAATCGTAAAAATAAACCTGCATCTTCAACAGGAACATCTTCTTCATACTCTCCTAATTTAACTTTAAACTCTAAATTCAAATCCTCCTTTGGTTCATAACCAGGTATTTCGTTTTTAAACGTTTTTTCAACAGGTGTATCTTCAACAATAGCTTCTTCAACAGGTATGTCTTCAACAATTGTATCTTCAATAGGAGCATCTTCAACTGGAGCATCTTCAACAGGTGTATCTTCAATAGGTGTATTTTCTATTACTGGCTCTTCATCTTGAGAGCGATTCGATTCCCCTGAACTTAATAAATTAGTTGCTTCTGATACAGTGATCTTTGTCCCACCATTATAAGCTACTACAAATGCATCAGAAATACCTAAACCTCTTATTCTATCTTTAGCAGCATTAGCTTCATCCAAAGTCTTAAAAACACCTGAAGTATAACGAATTAAGCCGCTTGATGTTCTTTCGCTGTTCAAAGGAGAAACATTATTTAATTGACCTGCTGTTACTTGTTTGGAATAAACTCCTACTTGTACTGCATAGAAAACTCCATCAATATTTCTCACATCTGTAGAAACACCATCTTTCACCTCTTCTGTATCTTCAGTTCTAGAAGGATTATTTTCTGTGATATTATCATTCGTTGTATTTTCTGTGTTATTATCCGAAGTTGTATTATTAATTGTAAAATTACCTTCATCAACCACACTTCCATCTAACATTGCTCTTGCTTCACCAATATTAATTCTCTTACCATTAAAAAATGCAACCACAAAGGCATCAGAATAACCAATTGAACGTATTGAACTCTTAGCTTCATTTGCCATATTAAATGTCTTGAATAAACCTGCAGTATAACGTGTTATTCCATTCCCTGCATCTTCAGCCAAAATAGGAGCAAAACCTCTAAAGTGATTTTGAGGTATTGGATTTCTAAATGCTCCAATCTGAACCTTAAACACTAACCCTTCTGGTAATTTAGTTGTAGTAGGTATTCTATTATCATCACTATAAACTGCTTGATTGTTATTGATTACAAAAATAGACTGATTCAACACCTCTGGTATTTCATCTATATTTTCTGGTACAACATTAGCTGTTGGTTGCTCATTATTTATAACAGGTTCTTCAGTATTAACAACTGGTTCTTCATTATTGATTACAGGCTCTTCATTATTTATAATTGGTTCTTCTGCAAAAGGCTCTTCATTATTTATTACTGGCACTTCTCTATTAGTATTAGGCTCCTCGTTATTTGTATTAGGCTCTTCAACTACTGGCTCTTCATTATTTACTTCTGGTTGTTCATTGTTAGCTAATGGTTCTTCATTTGTTGGTTCAGATGTCCTGTTCATAGCCTCAGCCATAAACTCATTATCAAATGTTTCTGCTTTTTCAATAGCTGTAAAACTTTTAGCATTATTTTCATCAGTATTAATTAAAATGAAATTTGACTTATCACTAGCTTCTTTTGCTTGGTTTTCTTTGTTTGTCGCACTCTCTTTTAATTTAGCTGATTCCGTTTCATTATCAGCTATCATTTTATTCAGTTTTTCAATTTGAGATATTTTTTTAGCTTTATCCTCTTCCGTAGCTGCACCCTCAGCCATTGCCTTTAAACTAGCACCTAGTTGCTTTTGATCGTTTGCATCCTCTTGAATCTTTTCAGCTTTAACATATTCAACTTCAGCTTCTTTAACTAACCTTCTATTTTCTTTCTTTAACTCAGCATAGTTTTGATATTCTTCTGAGTTAACAATTTCCTTAATCTTATTTGGCTGAAGATTTAAAATAACTTCCTGATCTTCTGTAGTAATTTCATTACTAGTTGCTACTGGTTGCGTAACGTTTGTAGCGGGTTCCTCATTATTGGGTACAAGTGTTTCATTATTTGTAATTGGCTCTTCGTTATTAGTTGTAGGCTCTTCAGTAACTGGCTCTGTAGAGTTTGTAGTTCTTTCATTAGAACTATTTGTATTTGCATAAAGCGCTTCTGTATCTCATCAGACAATTGATTAATTGCCATTTTTTGTTTCTCTATTGCTTTCATTTCAAGCTCATAAGCTTTTTGTAGAGCTACTTGTTTAGCTGTGAAATTTGGAGCATTAACTGCATCTTCACGCTTTTGTTTTGCTTCTTCATAATAATTATCAGACTCTTCAACAAACAACTCTGTCATTATTGTTTCATTAGAATAAGGATCATTATTTCCTGATTGTAATTTAGAAATAACTGCTTGGTTGTTATAATATTCTTCCCTGTTAGCACTTTCATAAACCTTAGCAACCTGTTCTTGTTTTCTGTTTGATTTATCCGTTAGCTCATCCGCTTCAGTAATTATCTTATCCTTTTCCTCTTGAGAAGAAGTTGCACTAGCAGTATTTAGTTTAATCTCTGCCTCATCTTTAAGTGTTCTTGCTTCACTTTTCATCTCAGTAACAGGAGCAAGCGTATTTTGTGATTGTGTTGATTTATAGTTGAAATTGTTATTATACTTTAGATTAGAAAAATCATCTTCAGGAGCATTTAAATTATTCGCTGTTAAATTTTCTTCTGCTAGTTCATTATTTACAACAGGCTGCTCATTATTTATCACAGGTTCTTCAACAATTGGTTCCTCACTATTTGTAGCAGGATCTTCATTATTTGTCAAAGGTTCTTCAATTATTGGATCTTCATTATTAGTTGATGGTTGCTCATTATTTGCTAAAGGCTCCGTTTTTCTTACTGATTCTGCTTGCATATCATACAATGCTGCAAATTCTTGTTGCTCTAAATAATCGTTTTCTAATACAGCAATCTCATTCTTAATTTCATTTTTATCCTCCTCATTGGCAGCTGCTAAAGAAATCTCTTTTGCAGTAATTTCATTCTCAATAGTCTTGGACCAATTTGTATGAATTGCTGCTTTTTTAGTATAAGAGTCAAAATCATCTTCCCCACTAAAAGCTTCTAATTCTGCAGTATATTTTTCCTCATAATTGTCACTATCATCATTAAGCCTGTTTGTGTTATTTGTTGTAAGTGTTTCTTCAATTGGTTCCTCATTATTAGTAATTGGTTCCTCATTATTTTCCGCAGGTTCTTCATTATTAATTACAGGTTCTTCAACTATTGGTTCTTCACTATTTGTTGTCCGTTGTTCATTATCTGCTAATGGCTCTTCAACTATTGGTTCTTCCGTAACTGGCTCAGTTGTTCTCATTGACTCTGCCTGCATATCATATAATGCTGCGAACTCTTGTTGCTCTAATAAGTTATTCTCTAATACAGCAATCTCATTCTCAATTCCATTTTTATCTCCCTCATTCGCTTCTGCCAATTCCATTTTTTTAATCAAAACCTCCTGTTCTGTCGCACTTGCCCAATTGTTATGAATAGCTGCTTTCTTTGCGTAAGAGTTAAAGTCATCCTCTTCAGTAAATGTTTCTAACTCTGTTGTATATTTTGATTCATAATCAATAATACTACCATCAGTATTCATTATATTAACCTCTTCCTCAACACTATTTGTAGCAACCGAAGTTGAATTATTATTGATTATTGGAGTTGTTGTTGTGCTATTAGTCGTAGTATTTTCAGCTATAAGTTCAGTTTTTTCATTAAGCTCTCTTTGCTTCTCCATTTTTAATGCTTCTAAAGAAGCAATTTTACCTTCAAGATCAGTCCTTTTAGCGTTGTTCGTTTCTGCTTTCAACTGGTTTTTTCGAATAGCTATTTCCTCTCCGATATCTTTTATCCAGCTTTCATTTATTTTTACAATAATATGAGCTCTTTCTGTTGGGTCTAATTCATCACCTATCTCAGAAAGCTCTGTACCATAAGTAGTATTGTAATCTACAATCTCACCAGCATCATCAATTATTTTGTACTCATCCTTATGCTCTTCTAAATCATAGGTTTCATTAGAAGTAACAGCTAAAGCTTCATCAGAAGGATACAATCCAACTAAACCTTCTTTCTCAAAATATGCGATATCATTTTCTAATTGCAATTTACTCGATTCTGAAATTGGTACTGCGGAATTGTTTCCAGCTTCTACTGATGCTATAACAGATTTAATAGTTTCAACTTGTTTCTTTGCTTTATTGTATTCATTTTCAGCTTTTCCTGCTTTTGATCTAGCATTTGTTAAATCAAATTTAGTATCCTCAACATCTATTGTTAAAGCTTGAATTCTTGATTCAATATCAACTTTTTCACTTTTCTTTTTTGTCTCAGCTTTCTTAATTTCTAATTTATTGATGGTTTCAGTTAGTTCATATTCTCTGTTTAGTAACTCCGTTACATTATCACGTGTCTTGTTATATGTTTTTTGTTTTTCTTCAAGATTATTATCCGCAATATCTTCTTCCGTTTGAAGTGCTGATTCATTATGGTAAGTTGCTGAAGCAATTTCATCTAACTCTTCTAAGTTGCTTTCTGCTTCAGTTCTATTTCCATTATCGATATCATTATTAACGCTTTCTTGTAACGATTTAACCTTTTCCAGATCACTTTCTCTTTCTATTACTTCATTATCTAATGTTTTTGCAATAGCTAATGCTGCTACAGTTTCATTAATCAATTTAGCCGCTTCCATTTTTTTCGCTACAGCTTCTTCGTTATTTCCACTATTATATAATGCCGTAGCTTCATTGTACAACTCTTTTGCTTTCGTACTTTTTTCGTTAGCAATTTGATATGAAATATTGGCTTGTTCTTTAGATGTTTTAGTTTGTTCAATAATTTTTGAAGCAATACCATCCGTTTTATTAATGATTTGGTCATCAGACATTTCACTATAACCTGATTTTGATTCTTCTTGATTTGCTAAAGCATTATTTAAGCTATTTGCCAAACTATTGTTTAACTCTTCTTCTGTTGTGTTAACATCAAGTTTTGCTCTTTCCTTAAGTATATTCTGTACAACTAATGGATCTGTAATATCAAACTCATCTGACTCATCAAACAAATTTTTAACTACTAGCTTCTCATTATCTCCTTCTCCAACTAATCGTAGTTCCTGCTTTAAGGCTCTAAAACCATCTAATACTGGCAACTCTATAATTGCTGAATGTACAGGAGCATCATTTGTAGTCTCCACTAATATTTTAAACTTCCCTCCATTCTTTGGGAAAACTAATAAATATTCACCTGTTTCATTATGTGTTTTATAAACTCCATACCTTTTATCTTTCTCAACATCTCTTATAGTTATTGTAGCTGATTTCATATAAGGATTAGATTCTGCTAAGAAAAATCCTTTAATTATTGAGTTTTCTACTGGAGGAGCATCAACAGTTACTTTATAAACGGTTAATTCTCCTTGTTTACTTGCTCTTGAAGAAGCAAAATAAGCTAATCGATTGTCTATATCAGAAATATAAAGAATATCATCATCTGGAGTATTTATTGGAAAATCTAAGTTTTCTGGATAAGACCATTTTCCAGTTCGAGCATCCAAGGTGGACTTAAAAATATCATATCCTCCCATACTATTGTATCCTTTTGAACTAAAATAAAGTGTTCTACCATCTGGATGTAGAAAAGGATAATCTTCATCGTATTCCGAATTAACTGCATCACTAAAAGATACTGGCTTACTCCATCCTCCATCGGGTAATTTAACTACTCTGTAAATATCTTTTCCCGTTGCCTCTCCCTTACCATAAGAAGAATAGACAACCATATCTTTCTTCTCTCCTATATATATAACTGAATTTTCATTATTTTTTTTATCAAGCTTGGTTTTAAATTCATCTGGTTTAACAATTATCTTCCCTCCTATTCCTTTCAAATTATATGACCTGAAAAAATCGGTTGCTTTAATCTCTTTCTTACTTAACACTCCAATATCAGTAATACTTTTCAGTAATTGCTCACCGTTTTGACACATCTTAATTTCTCTATCAATTTTATATTTTTGGTGCTCCTTAGTTGTTGTTTTCCCTTTATATTTATTGTAATTAACTACTGCTGGAGCAAACTGGTAATTGTGGTGATAAGCCTTAGCTAGAAAGTAAAACGCAATTGGATCTACATTAGATTTTGTAACTGCAAATTTCAAATATTTCAAAGCCTTATCTTTATCTCTTGAGCCATAAAGCACACATGCACCATATTTGTAATTGTAACTCGGATCTTTTGGGTAAGTACTTAAAAGTTGAGAAAATATTTTTATAGCACCAACATAATCCTCATTGGCAAACATCTCATTTGCCGCAGTTTTCTTCTCTTCTTCAGAGTTATACTGCGCCTTAGAGCTAACAGTAATAAGCAATAATGTTATTACTGTTAATATTATTTTATGTGTACTTTTTCTTATCATGTAGTGGCAAAGCCAATAAGCAAAATTAATAATATATTATATGGATGCAAAAAAATGAGATTTTACCTAAATTAATTGTCAAATTTTCGTAAAAAATCTCTTTTCTTACGCTCCGTTGAATACATATATTGATAAGATTGATTCCCCTTACCTTTAACTTTCGATTTACGTTTATCTGGTTTAGTTTCTGTAATAGCCGTATTAAAATCTTGATTTGATGATATAGCCTGCATAATTCCCCTTGTGTATGTAAAGAAATACCAGTTGTTTCTATCAACTTCTATATAAATAGTTAAAATATCACCACTTCTCTTTTTAACCAGTTCTACTTTACCTGTAACATATTTATTGATTTGTTTATTCTTAATATTACTCAACCCTAATTTTCCAAAGGACTTGAAAGATTTGCTATCATCATCCCATCTCATTTTTATATCATTAAACACTAATGTTTTATCTAAAGATTTTGGCACTTTTTTAAACTCTCCATTAAGATTAGCTTGAGCAATTAATTTATCACCTTCTGCTGAACCTATAAGCTCTCTAAGCCCTTTTTCAAAGGTAGGTCTATCTAGTTTTGCAGGATCTAAACCACTCGCTTCTTGTAATTGTTTCGTCATCTTCTTTAATGCGTCATCATTAAAGAAAAAGTCCGTTATCATAACCATGTCAAAGATTACTTCATCATCCAGCTGGTTATGCTCTATAACACCCGCAGTATTAATTTCTACCTGCCCAGTCTTATTACCAAGCTCAATCTTTCCCTCACCATGTACTTTGCAATTTTTAGTGTTTAAACTTAAATAATTACCAGTAAATGACATTTCTTGTAGTTTATCTTTATTGGAAATTTTATACTCTTCTTTTTCCTTATCATAATACAAGAATCCTTCAGCTGGAAGCACACCTATATGACTATATTTTTTCTTATTATTTATATATGATGTATATATCCCTAAAGAATCAGGACTCAAAAATATACTTGCTACAAGTGGATTCCCATTTATATCCTTTGTTGTACTATCAATAGGTATATAGATTTCATTAGGATTGATTTCCTGTTCAAAACTAAACCAATTACGATTTAACAAATCGCAATCATGGAGAATTCTAGAATAACCTTTAAAGGTTAGGTATTCATTATTAGCAAACAAATTAACCTTCCCATAAAACTCGTAGTTTGGACTCAACGTAAAGTTAGCTGTATCTTTTAATTCAGCAGATGCATAAGTTTGTCCCGTTGTATCAACGCCTATATTTTGCAAATAAATTGTTTGCGATTTTTCTATTTCATCCACATAATCTATATAACCACTACCAGCATACTTCTTCTTTCCAAATATATTAATGGTAGAGTTGTATATATTGTGATTCTGAGTCACATAACTTGCTACAACACGAGAGTTATTAAGTGTTCGCATTTTAGCTTTTTTATCTATTATAACTTCACTACTATCTGGATATATCATTGCATCTGCTACATTAATAAATTTAACTCCAGCTGCATAAATAATTTTTTTCTTGTAGTCGTATTTTGCTTTGGATGAGAAGAAACTTAAAGAATCTTGATCTGGATGAACAGAAATAAATTGAGCACCATCTAGTTTAACTCCTGATGCATCAGTAGCCTTTGCAGTTCCCGCTGTAAGCTCAATGTCTTCGTTATCCATATACCACTTAAATTCTTCCATAAAACAGATGTATTGCATAGGATCAAAACTAATATAAGAACCTCCTCCATTAGATCTAAACTGT